>NZ_DATAGQ010000221.1:0-4674 GCF_036263595.1 Geminicoccus sp.
GTGCTGGGACGGGGTCAGCCATGGGGTGTCGAGAAAGAAGTGCCCAGATCAGAGCAGATCAGCATGGCCTAGCCTAACGGAGCGTCACACCCGGCAACCGAAAGCGGCAGCATGCTATCGCACACGCGCTGCGTATAGCCGTGGCCGCCGCGGCTGGCACCTCGAACGAGTGGCAACCCTTGCTTATTGAGGCGCCAGTGCTGGCGTATGACCAGCTTTGGGCGGACCGGCCTACTGGCGACACTGATGCCCAATCCGGATGCGCTTCGGCGGGTAGAAACTGGCATGCTGTTCGCTCGCAGAACAAGGCAATGCATGGCGCAGGCTCATCAGACAATCGGTACGAATGAGGTCCTGCGGCTGGCACGGCTGGCGCTGGATCCCGGGGCGCTGGAGCGATGACCTAAAAGCAGCCCGTGCGCTGCGCCAGGATGCTCGGCCCGCACGACGCCAGGAACTTGACCTTTCCATCATGCCACCGGGCGGCTGCGGTCGACGGGGTACTCGACCGATCGTCATCTCAACAGTCCTGCTGCCGGCTGTGCCTCTTGGTCAGGATGGCCGCAGCGGTGCGCTGGCAGCCGCCTAGTCATCCTCCGTCCGCTCTCCGGCCGAACTCACCAAGTGGCACCGTTGTACATTGTCAGAAAAATGACTAATTTTCTGACAGAGGAGATCATCGTGCAGCACCTGTCCGACCAGATCCTGGAGTATGCGGGCCAGCAGCCCGAGGGAACGGCCCTCACCACCAAAGGACTGCTGCATCTGGGAAGCCGGGTGGCAGTCGATCAGGCGCTGTCTCGGCTGGTTCGCCGCGGCCGGCTGCTCCGTGCCAGTCGTGGCCTTTATGTGCTGCCGGTAGAGAGCCGTTTTGGTGTGCGGACCCCGGCAGTCGAGCAAGTGGTCGAGTCGATGGCGGCTCAGAAAGGTGAGGTCGTCGCCTCGCACGGTGCGGCGGCTGCGAATGCGCTCGGCCTCACGACCCAGGTACCGGTTCGCTCCGTCTATCTGACCTCGGGCCGTAGTCGGACACTGGCCGTGGGCAAGCAGACCGTCGAGCTTCGACACGCCCCAAGGTGGCAACTCGCTCTGGCAAGGCGCCCTGCCGGCGACGTCGTGCGGGCACTCGCCTGGCTTGGTCCAGAGAAGGCGGAGGCTGCTTTGCAGACGCTGAAGCGGAAGCTGTCGCCTTCGGCTTTCCGTGAGCTTGCGAGCATCGCGCCGCAGCTTCCAACTTGGCTGGCAAGAACGGTCGCCAGGACGGCACGTGGTTGATTTCTTCCTCCGTCTCCCTTTCGACGATCGCCGTGAGGTGCTCCAGGTAGCGACGAGCCGGTCCGGGCGCGCAGCGCATCTCCTGGAGAAGGACATCTGGGTGGTATGGGCACTCGACACCCTGTTCGCTGCTCCCTTGGGCGAACATCTTGTCTTCAAGGGCGGAACATCACTGTCCAAGGCTTATGGCGCGATCCGCCGCTTCTCCGAAGACGTAGATCTGACCTACAGCATCCGAGCGCTGGCGCCTGATCTGGTCGGCAGGGCGGACGAAGCGTTGCCGATAACACGCAGCGCCGAGAAGCGCTGGTCGGCCGAGGTTCGGAAGCGTCTTCCGGCATGGATCGAAGCGGAGATCCAGCCGCTCATTGCCAGCGCCCTGAAGGTCGGCAGGCTGCCTGCATCCGTGCGTGCCGACGAGGAAAGACTCTTCATCGACTACGAGGCTGTATCAGGCGGGTCCGGCTACGTCGCTCCACGTGTGATGCTTGAGTTCGGGGCACGCTCAACAGGTGAGCCGGCCAGCGAACGCTTGGTGGTCTGCGATGCGGCGGAGTGGGTCGAGGGTGTCATCTTCCCAACAGCGCGTCCGCGCGTCATGCATGCGGAGCGCACGTTCTGGGAGAAGGCCACGGCCGTCCACGTGTTCTGCCTGCAGGAACGGCTTCGGGGCGAACGTTTCTCCCGTCACTGGCACGACATCTCCAAGTTGCATGCGGCTGGAATCGTTGAGCGGGCGCTCGACAATCGCGAGTTGGGTGAGGCGGTCGCCCGGCATAAAGCCATGTTCTTCGCAGAGAAGGCGGCCGACGGGTCACTGATCGATTATGCCCGTGCCGTTGGCGGTGGTCTTCGGCTCGTGCCCGAAGGCGTCGCGCGGGTGGTCCTGTCCGAAGATTATGCTCGCATGGTGGAGGACGGGCTGCTTCTCGACGAGGCAGAGTCCTTCGACACGCTGATGGAGCACTGCAGGCAGATCGCGGACAAGGCCAACGCACGCCCATGAACCTCTTCGACGGCGCCCTCTGGTGGCAGCGCATGGCATCGAGGATCCTATGATCCTGCGCCTCGGCTTGAGCCCAGCAAGAACGACGAGAAGCCGTCCGACGCGCTGGCGGGCCTGCTCGGCAGGATCGAGGTGGTAGATGGGCTTCGCGCAGAGCAGCCCCTGGCAAGGGTCCTGAAGATCGTTGGGATGCTAGGTGCAAGCCAAGAGCTTGATACTTCAGCATATGGCCGCAGCCCGCCCAGCTCCGTCGGCCTGCGGCCCAGGTAGCACTGATCCAAGGCGGGCGACTTGCGCGTCGGCAGGGAGGTAAGTTCGACACAGTCCGTGCCATGGCAAGGGTGGCTACCTGGACAGGAGACCAGGCATTTTGGCTAGTTCCCGTGCATGCATCCGGTGAGGGCCGCGGGCTGGTTGGTTGACGCGCGGCACACGTTATGATCGCCGTGGCGGCCCGTGACTGGCCGCTGCTCCTTGAGGCGATGGCGTGATGGAGATCGATACCGATCGGATGGACGAGGCCGTCCTCGCGCTGCTCTACCTTGGCCTGCACGCCTGTTGGCGAGCGTGGAAGGGCTTCGACTGGGCCGCGATGGATCGGCTCCACCAGAAGGGCATCATCTCCGACCCGGCCAGCGAGGCCGAGCGGCTGTTCGTGAGCTGTTCGCGGTCCGCCCGCTGAGCCCGTTGGCTGCGCGATCTCGAGGGCGGCGCCGAGAGCTGGACGGGGCTGCCAGGCAGAGGTGCCATACTCGCGTGAGGGGGCTTCGTGAGCGAGTACCAGTACTACGAGTTCCTGGCCATCGACCGGCCGCTCACCAAGCGCCAGAGGCAGGAGCTCCGTGCCGTCTCGTCGCGCGCCATGATCACCGCCACCCGGTTCACGAACCACTACGAGTGGGGCAACTTCAAGAGTGATCCTCGCGTCTGGATGAAGAGGTACTTCGACGCTTTCCTCTACTTCGCCAACTGGGGCGCACGCGAGCTCATGCTGCGCCTTCCCCAGCGCGTGCTCGATTCGGCTACGGCGAGACGGTACTGCCGCGGGGAGGCCGCCTTGGCACGGGTCAAGGGCGAGCACGTCATCCTCGAGTTCTTGTCAGAGGACGAGGGCAGCGACTGGTTCGAGGAGGACGAGGACGGCAGCCTGTCCTCGCTTGTCCCGCTGCGTGCCGAGATCGCGAGCGGTGACTTGCGTGCTCTCTACCTGGGCTGGCTGCTGTGCGCGCAGGCCGGCGAGCTCGACGAGGGTGATCGGGAGCCGCCTTGCCCGTCCGGGCTCGGCAGGCTCAGCGCGGCACAGGAGGCCTTCGTCGCCTTCATGCGCATCGACCGCGACCTTCTCGGGGCCGCGGCGGCGGGCAGCCCGGAAGCGGAGGAGCCCCTCCCGGACGAGGACATGGAGCGCTGGGTCTCGGGCCTGCTGGAGGCGGAGAAGAGGGCACTGCTCGTGCGGCTCATCAGAGGCGACGAGCCGCACCTTCGCGCTGAGCTCGTCCGCCGCCTTCGCGCTTCTCGCACGGCGTCCCCGTCCGAGACGGCAGCCAGACGGCGTACCGTCGGTGAACTCCTCGGGGTTGCCGAGCAGCGCGCTGAGGAGCGGCGTCGGCGAGAGGCCGAGCACGCCGCTCGCGAGCGGGCCCAGCAGGAACGCGAGGCCGCCGAGGCTCATGAGCGCTACCTCGCCTCGCTGGCCAGGCGTGAGGCGGAGGCCTGGGGTGAGGTGGAGGCGCTGATCGCGACCAAGCAGCCCGGCAAGTACGACGCCGCGATGGCGCTCCTGAAGGACCTGCGTGAGCTTGCGGTCCGTTCGGGGCGGCGGGAAGAGGTCGAGGGACGCTTGGGCCGTCTTCACGAACAGCACGTCAAGAAGCCGAGCCTCATCGATCGCCTACGGGCGGCGGGTCTGGTCGGAACCGGCCGGAATGACGGGCCTCGCGGGCCGTAAGGAGGTCGCCGTCGTGGAAGCGGATCTCGCCCGTAAGGAACCCATCCTCATCGAGTTCGGCATCATCGGCGCCGCTGAATGGATCCATCTCGTCGGAGTTGCCACGTGAAGCGGACGCTGTTCGGGCCGTAGCGGCAGTGGAGACCGCCCTGGACTGCGCCGAACACGAATGCGACACGACCCTGCTAATCGAAGGTGATGTAGGCGGGCTCGCGGATGTCCAGGAAGTCAGCATCCCAGAGCGCCATCGTGACGATCCGCCACTTGCCGAGCGGGGGGTAGGGGGGTGCAGATCCTTTGGTGTCCTCGCCTACAGTACCGCGCCTGAAGGTGCGCTTGTGTCGTTGCGAAATTGCAAATCGCCATCGCCTGCTCTCGCCGAGAAGCATGTGTAGCCAGATCAAGCAGTTACGGCTTGTTCCAGGGCCACAAGAGCCATGGCTGG
>NZ_DATAGQ010000222.1:0-7735 GCF_036263595.1 Geminicoccus sp.
CGTCCGCGAGCACCTGGCGCAAAGCTGTGGCCTCACCAACCCCGCCTACTGTCCGCCGTCCGATCCGTGCGTCCTGCCCAAGGCCATGCTCGTCATCACATGCGCCAATGACGTCTCACAACCAGACAGTTAGGACAAGGCTGTGGTGAAAATTCCCCACGTGCCGCGCAAATGGACGGTTTGAAGAACATAGCTCCGCGGTCCCGGATGTGATTCGCTTCTGCTGACGGCAGGAGGGCAGCGGCGATGAGTGGGTCACCTGGGTTCTTCGACCTCGACGAGCGTTACGCAGCACTGAGCGCTTCGGGTGATCCGCTGGAGCGGCTGGCTGCGGTGGTCGACTTCGAGATCTTTCGTCCGTTGTTGGGCCAGGCGCTGTGCCGCTCGGACGGCGCCAAGGGCGGCCGGCCGCCGATCGACCCGGTAGTGATGTTCAAGATTTTGGTCCTGCAAGCACTCTATGGCCTGTCGGACGAGCAGGCAGAGTTTCAGATCCGAGACCGGCTTTCATTCATGCGCTTTTTCGGCCTGGGCCTGCCCGACCGGGTGCCGGACTACTCGACGATCTGGCGCTTCCGAGAAGCTCTGGTGACGGTCGGAGCCATGGACAATGTGTTCGTCCGGTTCGACGCAGCCCTGACTGATCGAGGTTACCTGGCGTTAGGCGGCCAGTTGATCGACGCCTCCATCATCGAGGCGCCCAGGCAGCGGCTGACGGTCGAGGAGAAGCAGCGCATCCGCGCCGGCGAGCGGCCGGATTGGCCGGTGGCCAAGGCACGGCACAAGGACATTGACGCGCGCCTCGGCGGTCTCCTGACCGCCGTCCCTTCAGGAGTCGGATCATCCGTCTGCTGACGGATGATGGACGGTAAAACGGGGTCGGGTGAAGAAGAAGTCTGGGCCGATCCTGGAGAGCCGCGGGCAGCTGACTGAAGGCCTGTTGATCCCGGCCTTTGGCTACAAGAGCCACATCAACACCGACCGACGCCATCGGCTGATCCGCCGGTTCCACGTGACCCATGCAGCAGCCCATGAGCTGTCAGCAGACAGCTCATCCGTCTCCTGAAAGGAACGCCGCCAGAAGGCGGCGGAGGGACGGTGCGAGGCTGCCGGAGCTTCTGAACCCAGAGGCATTCGACAGCCGGGTCTGGGCCGACACTGCCTACCGATCGAAGGCGAATGAAGCAGCCCTGGCAGCTGCAGGCCGACGCTCGATGATCCACTTCAAGAAGCCCAAGGATCGGCCAATGCCGGGGCCGCATCGCCGCGCCAACCGGGGCAGGTCCGCCATCCGCTCGGCCGTTGAGCATGTGTTCGCCGAGCAGAAGCAGCGCATGGGGCTGTTCGTGCGCACTATCGGCTCGGCCCGCGCGACGGTGAAGATCGGCATGGTGAACATGGCATACAACATGCGCCGCCTCGTCTGGCTCGAGCAGCAGGCCACTGCCTGACCAAATGCCGTCAGATCAGGCAGCCACACGAGCTGATCCGCCAAATCCAACGACGGCTCAAGGCTCGGCAGCCCGCCCAATCCTATCATCCATCCCAAGCAAACATCAAAAGCAGCTTCTTCAAATCGTCCAAATGCGTGGTATGTGATTGGTGCCAAGATCGCATGTGTAAGATAATAGATTGCGCTTGGCACACATTGATGGAGCTACCTGTGGCCATCTTTGGGTAGCCATTATGAGTAGTGTAGTCATCGTGATTCAATGAAGGACGGAAACCACCCGATCTCCGATACCCTCCCAAGCCGCCGGAGCCAAGCATCGTCCACCGCCGCTCGTGCTGCATGACAACCCTTGCCGGATTGGCTGTCGGTACGGAAACATCCTCTTGAGGGTTTGTCGCCTGCCGATCGGCGGGTTTCCTTCGCCAAATCACCAACACTCGGTCGGTCGATCTCCAGCGCTGGCCTTCAGGTCAGCGTGGATGAGCAGCTTCTCGGCGCTGAAGGGCATCTGGTACCCGAAATCATGGGCGGGTCTGCAAGCCTACTGGCGCAACTGCACTGGTCTGCAAGCTGGATCGTCTGAGCCGCTCTTGCCATATTCCCGCGGTAATGGGTGCTTGTGGCGAAGTGGCCATGCGGTGTGCTTCGGCGGACAAACGGGGAACAACTTGTGCATATGAGCAGAGTGCTTCAAGCGGAAATGAATCGTTATGCCAATGATCTAGAGCATCTCAAGGATGATGACCTTCTTGACGAAGTGCGACGGGCCAGATCAGCACAGCTGAACGTAAACAGAATTGGCAAAACCAGAGCCATTGGCATGTGCTACGCAGCCAATGCTGAACTGGTGAAGCGCTTTGGAGTGGATGGAGAAAGAAAATACTCAGCCAAGTTTGGCGACACCATCAAGCGCTCGCGGAGCCAGCAGTTGGTAGCAGCGTATCGTTCCGTCTGAGTAGGCCACCCGGGACCTAGATTGTGCACCGTCTTCCATCGATTGCAGGGAGCGGACCGTCAGTAGTAGCACGTGCAGCGGGGCTAGCCACTGCCTGACGTCGGGGCAGGCGAGGGGGACGGCCGCCGGCGCTCATGAGCTTCATGATGCCCTGCTGGCTCCTGGCTGCTCCCCCTCCGGGTTAGGATCCGTCGACGCAAGCTGGCTGGCCAGCATCGAGGAGAAATCGGTGCTGAGAGATGCGGCGGCTTCCTCGCCAATGCCCTGCGCGGCCATGATCAAGCGGGCCGCGCGATCCGATGCCATGGTGACCCGCGACCTGTCGCATGAGAGGTTCTTGCGAGCATAGATACAGGCTGCCTTTTCCAACTGCCTCAGCTGCTGCGCGACGGGAAGATCAAGCGGGATCGCACACATCAGGCGATAGGTCAGCGCCAGGTCTTGAAGGGCGGCATGAGCATTCATCTCGTCATTCCCTAAGGGCAATCCGGGCGATGATGACCTCCCGCCTTAACCCTTGGGTGGCTTGCGGGAAGCCGAGGAAACAGGGAGCTCTACGGGTAGTTCCTAAGTAACTATCCTTAGAGCTCCCGAATAGCCATCCGCGGGTCGGCGCGCTAGCCGAACTTGCAGCACAGCCGCATGCTGGGAATAACCGCAGGGTCAGCTGTCCTTGCCATTCGGGTCCCGTCCAATGAGCATTCCCGACTTTCTGCTGGCGCTCAGCGATCGGCAGCGCGGCCTGGCTGACCCGCAGGCGATCGTGGCGGCTGCCGTGGCGATGCTGGGCCGCCATCTTGAGGCCGGCCGCGTGGGCTGGGGCGAGATCGCTGGGGATGCGGAGTTCTTCGCCGTCGAGCACGATGCGATCGACGGCGTCATGCCGAGCCTCATCGGCCAACACCGCCGCGACGGCTTCGGCCCGGTTATCCGCGAACTCCGGGCAGGCCGTGCGATCCGGCTCGAGGATGCCCTGGCTGAACCGGGCACCATGGCTGCGGATGTGGCCGACGCGTTCGTCGCCATCGGCATCCGTGCCGGCGTCTTTGTACCGGTCATGAACAACGGTCAGCTGGCAGCGGCGCTCTATGCCCACCAGGCAGAGCCCCGCCATTGGCGTGACGACGAGCTGATCTTGATGCAGGAGGTGGCCCAGCGGACCTGGGAGGCGGTCGAGCGGGCGCGGGTGGCGGTGGCGCTGCGCGAGAGCGAAGCCAAGCTGCGCGATGTGCTCGACGGGATCGGCGAGGCCTTCTACGCGCTCGATCGGGATCTGTGCTTCCTGCATGCCAGCCGGGCAGCACTGGAGTTCTGGGGCAAGGAAGCCCAGGACCTGATGGGCAAGCCCATCATCAAGGTATTCCCGCACGCTGCGGGCACACCCGCCTATGAGGCGCACAGGCGCGTGCTGCAGACCGGCAAGGCGGAGCACTTCGAGACCATCTCGCCGCTGCTGGGGCGCTGGTTCGAGGTCGACATCCATCCATCCAGCGCGGGGCTCTCGGTAGCTTTCCGCGACATCCAGCGACGCAAGCAGGCCGAGGAGGCACTGCAGGAGAGCGAGGCGCGGCTGCAGGCCGCGGTCGATCTCGTTGGCCTGTCGCTCTATGCCTGGGATCTCGAGGCCGGCGTTCTCGAATGGGATGCGCGGTTAAAGGCCATGTGGGGCCTGCCGCCTGAGGCCGAGGTCGACCTGGCGCTGGCCCGCTCCGCCATCCACCCGGACGACCGGCCGCAGGTCGAAGCAGCCGTCGCCCGAGCCACCGATCCCGGGAGGGGTGGCGTCTATCAGATGGAGTACCGGGTCATCGGCATCGAGGATGGCGTGGAGCGCTGGGTCTCGAGCTACGGCCGCGCCACCTTCGTCGATGGCAAGGCGACCAGGTTCACCGGCGCTGTCCTCGACATCACCGCGCGCAAGCAGGCCGAAGAGCAGCTGCGCGACAGTGAGGAGCGCTTCCGCCTGTTCGCTGAACACTCGACGAACGTGCTCTGGATCGTTGACGCCAAGAGCGAGCAGATCGAGTACCTGAGCCCTGTCTTCGCGCGGGTATGGGGAGCGCCGTCTACCTCGATGCTGCAGCAGCACTGGCGTGAGTGGGTCGAGATGGTGGTCCATCCAGACGACCGGGAGAACGCCATCGATGGCATGGAACGCTCCCTGCGGGGCGAGATTGTCAACCAGGAGTACCGTATCATCCGGGCGGATGGGGCAGTACGCTGGCTCCAGGACGCGCTTTTCCCCATCCACGACAAGCAGGGGCGGGTGCGATGGGTCGGCGGCATCGCGCAGGACATGACCCGCGACGATGGTTCCCTGGTCTATATCGTTGGCGGCCGTGACACGTCGCATCAGACCCTGTCGCTCCTGCTGCAGGGTACCGGCTACCAGGTGAAGGTCTTCGAATCGGTGCAGGCCTTTCTCGACGTGGCGCCGGCCCTGGTTGCTGGCTGCGTGCTGATCGGCGCGCCCGAAGCACGCGGTCTGACGGTACTGCGCGAGCTCAAGGCCCGGCGGATCGAGCTTCCCGTGATCGTCCTGGGTGAGAACCATCGTGACGTACGAGCTGCCGTGCAGGCGATGAAGGCAGGGGCGGCCGATTTTCTGGAGATGCCGATCGACCGTGAAACGCTCCTGGCCGCCGTTGCGTCGGCACTGGCCGGCATACGGGAAGGCACGGAGCGCGACCATGCAGCCGAACTCGCACGGGCCCGCCTCAACGGCCTGTCGGCCCGGGAGCGGGAGGTGCTCGAAGGACTGCTTGCCGGCGGCACCAACAAGTCGATCGGCACGATGCTTGGGATCAGCTCACGCACGGTGGAGATCCACCGGGCGCACCTGATGCAGCGGCTGGGCGTCAGCACCCTGACGGAAGTCGTGCTGATGGCGGTGGCGGCGGGACTGCAGCTGCCAGCAGCTGGCGATGGCGGCGAAGCCTGAACAGCCGGCCGAGGTCGGGTCCACCGGATCGTAGCTCTTCGAGGCGCATCGCTGTGCCGTGCGCTGGATGAAGATCCTGCTCGAGGTTGCCGACCCGGGCGTGCAGGGGAGGGCCTCGTCTTGCTGGGATCCAGGCCTGCGCGGCCTGCTGTCTCGGGTGATCAGAAAGAACTCATACAAGACGAGCTTTACTGTTTCGTGCTGCTGCCTTGCTGGGGTACACCCTAACGGTATGAGCCCAGCACAGATAAGGCAGGGGCGGGAACCAGCCATCTGCATCCAACGAGAATCAGGCGGTGCCGACAGGTTCGTTCTTGCGTCGTCCACCGACCTTGAGCTTGGGGAGCAGGGCGCGCGTACTGCGCTTGGCGGTCGAGGCGGCCGTAGCTGGTGTCTCCTCTTGCTGGACCACTGCCGGCTGTAGCGGCAGCTCTGCTTGCGGCTCGGCCACCAGGGGTTCGGTCTGCACCTGCTTGCGTGGCCGGCCACGACCTCGCTTTGCCGGTGGCGCGTCCGGTACCACCACAGCAAGTGCGGGTTGAGCCACCTGTGGCATCGCCGCCTGACCTGCCGGCCGCAGCCGTAGGCCACCCTCGATCATCTCGAGCTGCAGGCGGTCACCAGTCTGAAGACCCATCTGGTTGCGTAGCTCAGCAGGTAGAGAAAGCCAGCCGTGATCGTGCAGGGGAAGAGTGGGCATGGGGAGGAGCATCTTTTGATGTGATGGGGCAGGGGAAGTGGTCACCAGCAGGTGCGTGAACATCGCTCACCACGTTGCAGGATAGTCAAAGCAAGCACTTCGACCAACGACAGATCGCGATGATCTCGTCGTTGATGAACCGCCAGGTGCCGGCATGGTCCCTGGTCATCAGGTCGCAGCCGTCATGTCGCTTATTATCCAGCCCGTGCAGCCACACCTTTTGTCTCAACCGGAGCCCGAGCATACGCTAGCAAAAGCTTTAGCCGTTGATCGGCCAAGGGCTTTGCCCTGATCGTCGCTGTCCCCTGGCAATGTGTCATACTAGGAAGATCGCGGGCTGCGCACTCCCCTATTGCGCGGGGGGCGAGGAAGGACCCGTGAATTCTCAGGAAGGAGCAGAGGCCGTAGCAGCCTTGCCTGCCTCGTCTGCCGCTGCACGCTCGACTTTCGTGCCAGCGGTCCTGCGCATCGCCCATGTCCACGTCCTGGTTCTCCATTCAACCAATTGAGCATGGTCCACACTTCGTCAGCGGTCATGCTGTGGCGCTTGGAGATGTCCGCCTCAACTCCATGAGCGCGCTGCATTGGAGAGCACGGCATCCTGTGCCTGAGCGTCGATCCGCTGGGACTTCCCGTGCTTCGAACAGCCCATGGAAGGCCGCTAGCCCGGCCGACCTGGAAAGTGGCTTTGGGTGTGCACCGAACAGCGCTGGCATCTCTGGCAAAGAACTCGCCAAGTCGTAGCGCTTCTCGATCCCAAAGAAATGCTTCAGCCGCTCAAACATGCCCAGCCCGCGTAGTTCCAGTGGACACACGCAGGCGCGGCTTGATCAAGTCAAACAGGAACACCTAAGCTAAAGAATCTAGATGTGCCGGAATATTCCAGCAAACGGCGGAAATTAATCAGGCCAATGATGGATGCCCATGTCCGGAGATCATGTGCATGAAGCGCGAGCTGATGATCTGGGCAGTATCATCATCCATGCCTTGTTCTAGCGCGATCATCCGGACCACCTGTCCAGCCGCACCCGTTAGATGCTCTGCACAGCAAGAAGGATTCTGGGCAATAGCCATACGTGTTGCGGCTTCTAGTTGCCCAAGCTGCTCTTCCACGACGACGTCAGGTTGAACCACACTAATGAGATCGCATATAATGGTAAGATCATCCAGAACAGCATTAAGAGGCACGTTGTTATCCTAACGATAGAATATCGTTGCTTACGATCGACCTGATAGGAGCCGAGGAAACAAGGGCCAGATCATGCCGTGTATGTAAATGGCAGCTCGGACACATCTGCGTACAATGATATTCGCCAGTTATAGCAATGGATTATCTTGCGAAGCCTTCCTACACCACCGGATGACTTCGCTGTAGACGTGCCAATCAACCGGCGGCACCTCACCTGGCCGCAGCCAGGTGCTTCCGACTGGAACGTAGCCGATCTCGGCCAAGTCCGTTTGGATGATCCCAACAATGTACTCGGCTTCACTGTAGGCGCCGGCGTTCAAGAGTTCAGCAGGCCGCGGTGAACTGCGCATGCTCGGCATGAGCTTGATCAATGCGGCGCGTGTCATTGTGGCATCCAGGTGCGAGAGCCATGGTCACGAACATGCAGGTTCATGCGACGGCGCTCGCGGTCGAGGGTTCCCCTCAATCAGTCGGCACGTGCAACAAAACGCTCACGC
>NZ_DATAGQ010000223.1:0-46364 GCF_036263595.1 Geminicoccus sp.
CAATCTCGTCCAGCACCGCATCGGTCACCGCGCTGATCAGATCCGGGGACACGTCGATGCCGTAGAGGTCACGCAGGTGGCCGGTGATCCCCGGGTGCTCATGCCCCGGGCGTACATCGAGATGATCTTGTCGTCGAAGCCCGGGAAGCGCCGCCCTCCGGCTCCTCCTGGAGCCGGTCCCTGCGGGAAACGGATCATCGGTCTGCTGACCGATGATGGTACTTGGCAATCAGCTGCGGGTCGAAGCTCGCCTGCCGGTCCCGCGGTACCTCCAGGTCCAGTTTGCCGGTGTCGGTGACCACCGTCTTGCGGCCATAGCCGTTGCGGCGGTTGTCCGCCTCCTCGGAGGCCAGGTGGTGATCCATCTCCGCGTTCAGCGCCCGCTCGGCCAGCGCCTTCTTCAGCTCGTCGAGCAGACGTTGGGATCAAACGCTGTCTTCGGGTCAGCACCAGCCAACAGCTGGTCCAGGATCGCATCGGGTCCTTAACATACAGTAGATCTTTGTACTATTCTATGGGCAAGTCAAGGCAGTCCGTTATTTTTATTATTACACCATCACTGACTCATGATTTGGATGATCTAGGAGGCAACAACTCCCGTCTGGAAAAGAATCAATATTTGTTGGAACATTTACTATACCTCGCACTAGGTCGCACGGTAGCAAGGAAAAACGAACAATAACAGATACTTAGGCTGGCTTACCATATATCCGAAGGGCCATGCCGACGAGGAGAAGGTTGATGCGGATGGTCCGCAGAAGAAGAGCAATTTTGGTTATTCTCTTCAACGAGTTAGCACATTTTTAGGCGAGGCTCATAGATGGCCACACTCAACCAAAATGGTTGGAATCTTCGGATTCACGTTTGTAAGAAAATGAAGGGCACAATCCGGTCCAAGTTCGAAGGGGCCTAGGGATTTGAGGCCCCCCTGCTGGGGGTGGGGCGGCGTGGCCTGGGCGTGGACTTCTTCTCCAGAAATCGGAAGATCCGCGCCCAGGTGGTTTCCGCAAAATCCATACGACCTTGGAGAACGACCTCTAAATCGTCGACCTTGATACCTATGAGCTTCGCGACTCCTGCTCGCAATTTTGGATAGGCGGTGAAGATGCGCTGAAGCCTTGCTACATGACACTCCAGCCTGGAAGCTGTCTGTGTCGGCTCCAGATCCGGCATGAGGCCCAGGTGGCCCGTGGAGCCCGGTGGAGCGCGTTCCTGCCCTGGAGGGTGCTCGGTAGCCGGTCGCGCCTCTTCCTCGCTAGAGCCCGCCTCATCCTGCCCAGCGACCGCTCCCGACGCCTTCGCCCCGGATTCCTCGTTCTCGATGTTGTAGGCCGGTGGAGGGGACGTCACGCACACCCATGCCGCCCGGTCGAGACGGTGCCGTTGCTGGTCGGCCAGCACCGCCTCCAGCGCCACGCTGGCAAGCTTCCGGTCCTGAATTCGCTCGACACCACGAAGCTGCCTTGCCGTGCATCCGGAGCAGCCGCATCGCCCCGACGGCAGCGGCCTGGGCTGTGTAGTCGCGCGCGTCATTGGCCACTCGCCAGGACTACGGCCACCGCATCATCTCGTACATTCAGGCGCAGGAGCACCACGTCCGGCCTCCGGACAGAGCCCGCCCGGAGGGGGTGATTCTTGCGAACTGCGAACCCCACGCGAACGGAGAAAGGCACAAAAAGCCAAGGCAGTACATACAGTTAGATACCTTCTTGTCTTTTAGTTCGCAGTTCGTAAGGGACGTGTGTTTCCTTCGAGGTCTGGTCAGAAAGCCGGACCTTCCGATCTGCGTGCGCAAGGGCAGCGCGAACTCCCGAACTGGCGACCTCAAGCTCTAGCTTGTTGCTCCGGCTCGGCTTTCCGCGCCGGACGGTTCGGACGCGGTTTCGGAGTTCGCAAGTAACACCGACGATCATCACTTCACCCCTGGGATGGCATAAACGGTGCGGCCTTGCTCCATGCGCTCGATGAGCTGATGGCTGGCCTTGAGGTACTCGACGATGTCCCGGAAATCGGAGCTCTTCGCCGGCGTCGCCCGAAGCAGCCGGGAGTGGTCGACCTTTCCGCCGTTTCGGCGAACGAACGACAACGTCTTCTTCACGACCTTGTCGAACGCGTTCCGGTGTATCTCACCAGATACGCGGCCGATCAGGAACTCGGCTGACTGAACGGCAACAGCATAGGCCCAATCGACGGACTTCATCGTGATCCTGGGTTCGGCCGGATCGGCGGAGATCGCGTGGATCAGTGCCAACTTCTGGGTCTGCTCGGCCAGTCGAGCGATGACCGACTGCGTCAGATCCGTCGGCGAAAGCTCATTTTGGAGGTCAACCTGCCTGTGGACGAGGTCCTTGATCCACGCCCGGGCATCATCCTCAATTGGAACGGAGTAGGGCTTCGGCGCGGCGACGGCGAGGTCGGGCAGGCCGTAATCGTGGTCGGTAACACCCTGGCGAATCGCCTTGGCCGCCGCGATCAGCGCGTCCGAAGGAGGCTCTGTTGACGCACCGTCGCATGGATAAGGGATGCGCGAGGGTGCCGCGAAAAACAGCCAGCGGCCGAGGAACCCATTCTCCACCGCCGCTTCGCCGATGTTATCCCATAGCGACGTTTCGACCGTGAAGCCGAGCAGAGACACGCAGGGCTCGCAGATATCCAGCCGCATCCGCTCCTTGTCGTCTCTTCCAGCGCTGCGTGCATCAGCATATTCCATTCCCGGCAGCATGCTACCGGCGGAACTGAAAGTAGTCATGAGCCAAGTAGCTGCTTTTGCCTGTATTTGCATCTTTATGTCATCGCTCAACATCGGCCGGACGACGCGCGACATCTCGTCCAACATGAAAAGCTTGGTCGGGAACTTATAGACGGCCTGCTCCAAGGCTGCGTCCGACGTGAATCCTCGCCCGCCGAGTAGTCTGGGCTCGACCTCGAACAACAATGCTTTTACGAATTTGTTCGGGTCATCCTTGCCCGAACCGGTCGGTGCGGTGATGCAGGTGTAGGTGTTCGTGCGCAGCCCGGTCGGGCCGGAGTAGCGACGACCAGCCAGCGGCCCGCCACCGACATTGCCGCCGCGAGCGCCATGATGGGCTGCGGGCGCGCAGAGCGCGCCAGGATCTCGCTGAGGCAGTCTCGCATGAAGCCGCCAGGCTCAAGGATGTTGGCTGTCGGACGGGGCAGGATCCTGAAGATGCTGGAGGTGGCATCACTAGCATTCTCGACCTCGTCCGCGCGCTCCTGGGCTGCTAGCTCAGCTTCCAGCTGAGCTGCCTTCTTCGTTGCCGCGCTGCGCAGCAGGTCGGCCTTCATCTGTTCGAAATCGACGCCGTCGTCGTCCCGGTTGAGCGGGTTCAGGATCATCTCGGGTGGCGGCTTCCAGCCGTTCTTCATGGCGAGGTAGTAGATCGTGCCGGCGCCTTTGCGGTCAGCCTTGATCGCCTTCCATGTCCTTCGGGTTTCGGCAGGGTTGTTCTTGCTGCTCGACCTGGAGAACTCCTCGAACAAGCCCCACCCGGCATCGCCCAAGCCGCCCTTGAGGCCATACCCGATCCCGAGCCACGCCTCGTACGGCAGGTCGGCGTTGGGGACGAAGCGCATAGCGTCTGCCAGCGCGTCGGGATCGCCTCGCAGCTCGGCCCCGTTGGCGGTTCCTGCCATGTTGGTGCCGGCGTTGCTGTCGTCCTCCGGCACCTCGCCCCGGTCGTGGCGTGCCTGCATCAGGGTCTGGATCACCGCACGTCGGTCGACCATGACCTCAGGCCGGTAGGCGCTGATCCTGCAGGGCATCGGCTTCGCACGGTCCTTGTAGTTCCAACTGCCGGGCATGCGCATCGCATGGTTGACCGGGGCCGACGCCCGGTCGCCGCTGAACTCCTCGGCGAGGAGGCGGTTGATCCTGTCCACCTCGTCGATGGCGTCCGGATCCGTCGCTGCCTCGGTAAGGAGATAGTAGATGTGAAGGCGAGGATCGCCGTTCTGGTCCAGGCTCCCGGTCCAGACGATCATCGTCGCGGGGCCGAACAGGGACTCGATCCGTGCGAGCTTTGCGGTCGCCTCTGTGTCGAGGTCGATCCGGATGACGCGGACCCATGCCACGTTCCCCCGGTCCAGGCCCTTCGCCTTGCGGAACAGGACCGGCGGCGGGCACAGGACGGCACCGTCGGGGTCGAAACCCGCGATCGTTGAATACGATTCTGCGACGCTCAGGATCGCATCGATGCTGTCCGGCCCCATGAACGGGAGTGGCTGGACATGGGCCGGAGCCCCACCGTGCGAAAAGAGGGAAACAGCGAAGTACCCCTCCGTAGGCGCGTCCCGCAGAATGATCTCAAGGTGCCTTCGAGCCTCTTCACGCTCAAGATGAAGACAGACTTCTGTTTCGGCGTGATCGGCGCTATGGTTCGCGCCATCCTCGCCCGCCGCCGGATCCTGCCAGGGACCGGCGGCATCCTCCTTGCCCATCATCGTCAAGCCGCCGCGCGTGGATCGCGGATGACGGAGCGGGCATAGGCGTCCAGCGCCTCGGGAGGATAGAGAACGTCACGTCCCGCCTTGAAAAACTTCGGCGCTTCCGCGCCACTGGGCGCGCCCAAAGTCACGTACTTGCACAACGTCGCCCGAGACCTCTTCAGCCCCCAGACGCGATCCAGATATTCGCTCGCCGCCGCATGGCCACGGATCGGGCGAGACTTAAAGTTGATTTCAGACATAACTGCCGCCTTATGGAAAGGTCCGGCAATCTCATTAGCCACGCCCACCCCCGCCCGCAGGGGTAGCACTCAATAATTGTTGGGTGGGGTGTTACCCCTAAATCGCGTCCAATTCCGCTTCGGCTTCAGCCGACAATGGCTTCAACAGTCTCGCGGCCTTCTTCGCCTTGTCGCCCACCGTGTCGGGCGGCGTCTCGCCGGTCGCGTGTTCGTAGATCAAGCCGGCGATGCGGGCGATCAGGCCGGTCCTGGAGACGGATACCGGCAGACCACTATCTTGGACCAGATGCCCGACCGTCCGCACCAGCCAGCCGATCGTCGTACCCTTGATACCGAAAACTACTGCGCCACCGCGATCATCCAGCTGTGAATCGTTCATCGCCTTTTCGGTTGCGGCCGACAACTTCGCGAGCATGGAATCCAACGCCTGCGTATCCTCCACCGTCCAGTCCTGCGGGAACAAGTGCCGCGTGTTCAGGGCATCGTAGTGTTCCTCGGTCTTGAGTGCCTTCAGCTTCCTAGACAGTGAGTTCGCGGATTCCCCCAGATCGCTTACCTGCTCCCGCATGTGCGATGGCCGAAGGCGAGACTTCTGACGCGCTGTAGCAACGATCAGATCGCGAGCGATGTCAGACAGGATATCTCGGCATCGCTGTTCGTCACGACCATCCACCGGCTTGAGCAGGAGGGTCGCCTGATCCAGCAGTTCAGGTGGACCCTTCGGCCCCTGAAGCATGATGAATGTCATCACGCCCTCCGGATCGGAACGATGTCTGCCGTCGTATCGACGCGCTGGCCCAACTGGTCTGCGATCCTGCCCGCGACTCGATCGGCCGCAGCTCTTAATGGATCGTCCGCCAGATGCGCGTACCTCGCGGTCGTCTCGGGTCGGGCGTGTCCGAGAAGCTTGCCGGTGAGGAACAGGGACTCGCCCGCCGCGACCGCCGTAGATGCGTGACTATGCCGGAGATCGTGGACACGAACGTCCCCCAGTCTCGCCGCTGTCCGGATCGCGTTCCACGGCTTCTGCAGCCCCACCAGCGGCCCATTCCCTTTCGCAGCCGGGAAGACGTAGTCGCCCTTGCGCGGCATCTCCGCCAACAACTGCCGGGCCGGTGCGCCGATGGCGATCACCTTTCGGCCGGTCTTCGAATCACCGAGGCGGAGATATCCTCCATCGAGGTCCACTTCATTCCATCGAAGCTGGAGAACCTCCTGCTTCCGGGCACCAGTGAGCAGCAGAAGGCGAATAGCATTGGTGACCTCGACCCGCTCGCCCTTCATCTCGGCTTCGACCAGCGCCTCGCCCAACCGGCCGATCTCCGCAGGTGACAGGAACCTCTCCATCGGCCTGGACGGCTTCAACCTGATTCCCGCTGCCGGATTGTCAGAACGAAGCTTGTCCCGCACCGCATACGCCAGGATGGACCGCAAGTAGGCTACTGTCCGTGCGGCTGCGCCCTGCCCTCCCTTCACGATCGAACGGCCACGGTGACCGGTTCGTTCATCTGTCGCAGTCTCGCCTTTGCCGATGGCGCTCATCATCCTTTCAATGTCGCCGCCGGTAAGGGCGTTGAGCTTCTTCCGGCCGATCAGGGGCACGATGTGCCGACGCACCGCCCGCTCGACCGCCTCCCTGGTGCTCGCCTTGAGGGTGGAAGCACCGTGTTCCAGGTAGCGAGAGCACACCTCTTCGACAGTCAGGTCCTTGCGCTTGTCGTTGCGCTCCTGTGCCGGGTCCTGACCACGGGCAACCGCTCCAAGGATCTTCTTCGCCTCGATCCTCGCTTCCTCTGGGAGAAGAGGACCATGCCTACCGATCTTCACTCGGCGGGTCGCACCGTCGTGCTTGTACTGGACATAGTAGGTCTTGCTCGTCGGACGAACCCGAAGCCCGAAGCCCTTCACCTCGTCGTCCCAGAGGAACTCACCGGTTTCTGGCAAGGCCGCGTCGACCACCCGTTTAGTCAGCTTCACCACCGCTTATTCGCTCCCGGATCCAGGGTTCCCAGGGATGCTGGGAACCCCATGGGAACCCAGCGGGAGCAAACACGGGCAATCTCTCAAGTAAGCCCAGGATTGTTCCATGCCAATTTATAGATTCTTCTCAGTGGGTTAGCAATGGTTGGAAAAGTTTGGGAAATTCAAGAAAACCCATGTTTACAGGATTCCTAATCCTGGGGTCGTGGGTTCGAATCCCGCCGGGCGCACCAGATCCTCTGCACTTCCGCACCATTGTCGAGCGTCCGGTCCAAGAACCTGATTGGGCCTCGGGCCATGATAGCTGCCTTCGTCAGGAAGGTCATGACATCCACAGCTTCGCCGAGTGCGGCAATGCCCGCCCTCCCCTGATGGCGGGCAAGGTGCCGGCTGCATGGATCATGCAGGAGATTGATTCATGATGGGGGCGATCACGAGTCGTGGGTTCCGGCGCCTGACCGGCATGAGCCCGCCGGCCTGACGCTAGATCCGGTGCACCAGGTCGGCGGCAGCCCATGATGGGCTATCGGCGGGTGATCACGGCTTCCAGATAGGTGCTAGGCACAACGACGGTGCCATCCCCTGACCGGTTGAACTGTCCGATCAGGCTGAAGAGATCATGCTCGAGTTCCGTCTGGGTAGCTGTATCCAGTGTGACGAACGCCTTGAGGACCGGGCCATAATAGGTCCGGAAGACTTCCAGCCAATGCTCCGGTGAGCGATAGCGGAACACGAACTCGCGCTGCGTCGCCTCGATCGATGCGGCTTGTGCCCGGAACAAATCGCCCAACCGGGCATGCGTCCCCCAGAGTGCAGGTGACTTGACGCCAGCTGGCGGCGGCACGTGACGGCCGATGGTCTTGAACAACTGGCCGACGAAGCCCTCTGGCGTCCAGTTGGCAAGACCGATCTTGCCGCCTCGTTTGCAGACCCGGATCATCTCGGCGGCCGCACGCTCCTGGTCCGGCGTGAACATGACCCCGAAGGTCGAGACCACGACATCGAAGCTTTCATCCGGAAACGGCAGCGCCTCGGCATCGGCTTCGCGGAAACCGACGGCGAGACGTTCACCCTCGGCCCGCTCCCGGGCACGACCGAGCAGGGCGGGCACATAATCGGTGGCAAGCACGTCGCACCAACGTCTGGCCGCTGCCAGCGAGACGTTGCCGTTGCCGGCCGCGACATCCAGCACCTTCTGCCCAGCACGGATGTCGAGCGCCTCGCACAATTGCTCGCCGACGATCTGCAAGGTGGTGCCGACAACGGCATAGTCGCCGGACGACCAGGCACCCTGCTGGCGGCTCTTGACCGCTGTAAGGTCGATCTGCGCCGGGGCTGGACTTTGACTGGGCGCCATAGTGGCAGTACTCATCATGGTTCTCTGTTCAGGTGGACTGCGGTAGGATAGTCGGTTCGGCAGCGGCTTAGGCGGACTGGATGCCGCGACCGTCAGATCCATCGCTCGCCACCGTAGAGGGCAGACGTGGAGGCGAACGTGGTGGATGGCGTGGGAATGCCTGTGGAATCGCGCCAGCCAGATCCGGATCAGCAAGGCCATGCGATGCAATTGCGGATGCTAGGCCCGCTCGCGATCAGCCGCGATGGCACCGATCTCGTCCTTCCCGCCTCCCGCAAGGTGCGGGCGCTGATTGCCTATCTGTCGCTGGCGCCGCGTGCTGTTCCGCGCAGCCAGCTCTGCGACCTTCTTTGGGACGTTCCGAACGACCCACGGGGCGAGCTTCGCTGGTGCCTCAGCAAGATCAGGAGCCTGCTCGATCAGCCGGGCAGGCTTCGGGTGGAGGCCCAGCGAGATGCGGTCCGCCTCGACCTGTCCGACTGCTACGTTGACTCGATCGCCGTCACCTCCGCGACGGACAGTCTGGCCGATGCAACGACGACGCAGCTACGACATGTGGCAGGGCTGTTCTCCGGGGACTTCCTCGGCGGGCTGGAGATCGGGCGCAGCACAGGCTTCAGCAGTTGGCTCTCCGCACAACGGCGTCACTTCAGGCGCCGTCACATTGCCACCCTGGAGCGTCTGGTCGGACAGGTGGCGGACGCGGAGGCACTTCAATACCTGGAGCAATGGCTGGAGCTTGCCCCGTTCGATGCTCGTGTCCATGCGCAGCTGCTGGGCGTCCTCGCACGGCAGGGGCAGATGCGCGAGGGCGAGGAACATTTGGCGGCCACGGCCCGTCAGTTCGCAGCCGAGGGCCTGAATGACACGGTCATCCGCCAGGCTTGGCATGCACTGAAGGAGGCAAGGCATCACCGGTCCGGCACGGCCCTTGCCACCGATCCAGCTCCGCACGCCGGAACCGTTTCGCAGGGGTCATCCACCGCCACCGGGCGCCGCGCTTCCATCGCCGTCATGCCGTTCGTCGATTCGACCGTGGGTGCTCGAGCGGGAGTTGGCGACGCCCTGGTTCACGATATCATCATCAGGCTCGCCAAGCTGCGAAGCCTTTTCGTGATCGCGCGGGGGACGGTGTTTGCCCTCCGGGACCGGGAGGTCGGTCCCGAGGAGGCTGGCCGCCTCCTGGACGTCGACTATGTCGTCGCCGGCTCGCTGCGGAATGTGGACGGACGGCTCAGGGTGACGGTCGAGTTGACCGAGGCGCGGGCGGCCCGGATCATATGGACCGACGTCGTCGAACAGAAAGCGGTCGACACCTTCCTGGTCCTGGAAGAGATCGGCAATAGGATCGTCGCGTCGATTGCCACCGAGATCGAGGTGACCGAGCGCAACCGCGCGGTCCTCAAGCCGCCGAACTCGTTAGACTCCTGGGAGGCCCATCATCGCGGCCTCTGGCACATGTACCGGTTCAGCAGGGCCGACAACGAACAGGCTCGGCACTTTTTCGGCATGGCGGTGCGTCTGGATCCCACCTTCGCGCGTGCCCATGCCGGCCTGTCGTTCACCCACTTCCAGAACGCCTTCCAGGGCTGGACGTCGCGCGAGCCCGAGATCGACCGGGCGTTCGAGGCCGCTGGTCAGAGCCTGATGGCTGATGATCGCGACCCTGCCGCGCACTGGGCCATGGGCCGGGCCTTGTGGCTGCGTGGTCGCCACGACCAGTCCCTGGTCGAGCTACAGCAGGCAGTCGACCTCAGCCCGAACTTCGCGCTCGGCCACTACACGCTGGCCTTCGTTCAGTCCCAGGCGGGCGATGCAGAGGCGGCGATCGCGTCCTCGGACCACTCACGCCTCTTGAGCCCGTTCGACCCACTGCTGTTCGGCATGCTGGGTTCGCGCGCGATGGCGCTCGTCCGGCTCCGACGATTCGACGAGGCGGCGGAATGGGGCATGCGGGCGGCAGCCCGTCCCAACGCCCACGCCCATATCCTCGCGATCGGTGCCTTGTGCCTAAGCCTCGCCGATCGGCTCGATGAGGCGCACACCCATCTCGCTGCGCTTCATCGCGTCCTACCGAGCTACCGCCTGGAAGATTTCCTGGCGGCGATGAGGTTCTCACCCGATGGCGAGCAGCTGTTCCGGACTGGTGCGAAGCGCATCGGGATCGGCTGATGGCCGCACCCGCCACTCATAGCGCAAATGGAAAGGTGTCCGGCACGTCACTCTCGCTCGTCCTGGTCGGCAGCGGTGTCACCGCCTTGGTCTCGTCGAACCAGACGAATGCGTCGAACTGTGCTGGGAGCGAGGCAAGTGCGTAGTGGCTCTGCAGTTCGGTATCGGGCCGGTAGATCACGCCGATGAAGCGTTCCAGGCGCTGGGGCAGCAAACACTCGCGCAACTCGGCGTGGACACCCTCGCCCAGATCAAGGAGGAAGCGCGGCACCCCAGCATCGTGAAGGATCCGCTCGTAGCTGCCCTCCCTGGACGGGCGGACCCGCTTGACCTGCATCGGCCGGTCCCAGTCGGAAGCGGCAGCCACTGTGCCGCGATCGGTACCAAAGCCAATCAGGGCTGCCTCCTGCCCAAACCGCTCCCGGCACAACTGGCCGATATTCAGCTCGTCGCGCAGCGTGCCCATCTCGGTAGCCGCGGCATTGCCGATATGGGAGTTGTGTGCCCAAACGACGGCCTTGGCGGCCGGTCCGTGCGCCTCCAGCAGGTTGACGAGCGTCTCGAACATGTGCGTGTCGCGCAGGTTCCAGCTCTCTGCGCCACCATAGTACATGATGCGATAGTAGCGTTCGGCCGATGCGATGAGTCGGGCGTTCTGGGCAGCGTCCAGGAACTGGTCGCCATCCCGTGCGGTATAATCGAGACGCCTTTCCAGAAGGTCCTTCAGCTGAGCGATGACGGCCTGCTCGCAAGCGGCATGCCGCTGGGTCAAGACGGCCCTGCCATAGTTCGGCGGGTCCTTTTGCCAGGGCATCAGGCAGCCATACCGCTTGCGGGCGAGCTTGGCCGCCTGCGGGTCGATCTGTTGGAGGTAGTCCAGGACCGCCGTGATGGAATCGGACAAATTGTAGAGGTCAAGGCCGTAGAAGCCCGTCCTCCCTGCCGGCGCCTGCCCTTCGTTGTGCTGGCGCAGCCACTCCACGAACGCGGCGACGTCCGTGTTCCGCCACATCCAGGTCGGAAAGCGCCTAAATGGAGCCTCGGCGCCGCCCGGGACCGGCCGCGCCCGGACGTGGCGGTCGATGGCAGCTGCATCCGGCCAGTCCGCTTCGACGGCCACGATGTTGAATCCATGCTGCTCGATCAGCCGACGCGTAATGGCCGCTCGGGCTTGATAGAACTCCGCTGTGCCGTGGCTGGCCTCACCCAGCAGAACGACCTTCCGGCTGCCGAAGCGGTCGAACAGCTGGCCGAATGCCGGATCGTCGAGATCAGGCAGTGGCTCGGCAGCTGTCCGGATGAGTGGCAGGACGGAAGTCGGTCGTGCCGCATCGGACGGAACGTCAGGCACCTTGCCCCCAGTTCATTTCGAGGCCGCCATCGATCGTGAAGCTCTGCCCGGTGACATAATCGGCATCATAGGAAACCAGATAGAGCGCCAGCCGCGCGACTTCGCGGGGCTCGCCAGGCCGGTGCCAGGGAATACGCGGCATCTCCTCGCGCCGCTTCTCAGGATCATCGGTACGTTGCATTGTCATCGGCGTGCGGATCAGGCCAGGCGCGATGGCGTTGACGTTGATCTTCATCTCCGCGAGCTCCAGTGCGAGGCTGCGGGTCAAGGTGAGGAGCCCGCCCTTCGCGGCCCCGTAGGCTGTGTTCTGCGGGCTAGGGATCGCCTCGTGGACGGAGGTCACGTTCACGATCTTGCCGCGTCCGCCGGCTGCGCGACGGCGACGGATGAATTCCCTGCAGCAGAAGAAGGGTCCGTAGAGGTCGGTCCGAATCACCAGATCGAACTCCTCCGTCGGCGTGTCGACCAGGGGCGCCCCCTTGGAACCAGTGCCGGCATTGTTGACGAGGATGTCTGGGGTACCGAGTTCCTGGTCGACCGCCTGGAACAAGGCAGCAACGTTATGCTCGTCACGCACGTCCACCTGCTGAACGAGGCAGCGGCGGCCGGCCGCTGTCACCTTGCTGGCCGTCTCCCGGGCTCCCGTCTCGTCGCTTTGGTAAGTGACGGCGATATCGGCACCATGTTGGGCAAAGACTTCCGCCATCGCCTGGCCCATCCCGGAGTCCGAGCCCGTGATGATGGCGATCCGCCCTTCGAGTGTCGCCTCGGTCATGATCCTGCCTCGCTCGTTGCGGCCTCCATGGATGGACGCCGCGCGGTGTGGTCCCGGAACGAGGGGAGCACGTATAAGGTTGCACTGCTGAAATGAGGAAAGGGCAAGGCGGCACTTCGAGCCTCGCTGCGCTGTTGTTCTTCCCGGCCTAGGGAGCTGGGGCCAGCCAATTGGCGGAGGTGCCACGGGATGCCATCAGGGAGTTGATGACATGCGGAAGCTGTTCGCGTTCTGTTTGTTGTGCTTGCTGCCTGTCGCTGGTGCGACTGCCTCGTCGGCTCGACAGCCCGAGGTCGTTCTTGCTCAGGCTGGACCTTTGTCCCCGGCAGACCAGGAAGCCGTCCAGGCCATCATTCGCAGCCAGCTGAACGCCTTTCTTGCGGATGATGGCGCCACCGCGTTCAGCTTCGCCTCCCCTGGCATACAGGGCATGTTCGGCAGCGCCGACACGTTCATGAAGATGGTCCGTCAGAGTTACCCGCAAGTCTACCGTGCCAGGGAAGCGGAGTTTCGCGACGTCGTCGAGATTCATGGCCGGCCGACGCAGCGGGTGCTGCTGGTGGGTCCGGACGGGAAGCCGGTCATCGCGCTTTACGCGATGGAGCGGCAGCCGGACGGCAGCTGGCGGATCGATGGATGCATGCTCGGCAAGGCGGACGACATGACCGCGTGATGCTTCCTGGTCTGGTCGATCACGTCTGCGCCTGTCTGCGCATGCTTGCCGATCACGCGGAAAGGTCCGACACCCGGCAGGCGTACTGTCGACGCGGCTGCAGTTTCGGAGGATTGGGTGAGCGCTGATCGGACGTCCTATATCGACGGCATGCGCCGGCTGGCCGCCGGCGTGACCATCGTCACGACCGGCAGAGCGCCCGAGCGGTTCGGCCTGACAGCCACGGCCGTCACCTCCGTCTCTGCCGATCCACCTACCCTCCTGGCCTGCATCAATCGCGATTCCGACTCTTTCAAGCCGATCACCCGCAACGGTCGGTTCGCCGTCAACGTGCTCGGGACCATGCACCATGAGTTGGCGGAGCGCTTCGGTGGCCGGTTCGCCGAATCAGGCGAACCCAGGTTCATGGTAGGCGACTGGATGCAAGGCGGCCATGACGTGCCGATCCTGGTCGACGCCCCGGTCTGTTTCGAGTGCCAACTGGAGACGGTCCATGACGGCGCCAGCCATGGCATCATGGTCGGGCGTGTCCTGGCCGTCAGGACCATCGCCACGCCGCAGCCACTTCTCTGGTTTGAAGGCGGCTTTGCCGTGCCTGGCCGCCTTCACTCCGCGAGCTAGGTAGCCAGCGCCTCCCTCGTCGCCCGCAGGGCTGCCGAGCCGCCACCAGCCAGCAGCTCGATGTCCGAGGTCACCATCAGCACGCGCACGCCCTTTGCTTCCCACTCCTTGTTCTGGGACGCAGGGGTGTTCACGCCAAGGCAGAGCGGAATCCCATGTGCCGCGGCCTTGGCGACGATCGTCTCGTGCGCGGTCTTCACCGTCGGATGGCTGAGCTGGCGCAGAAGCCCCGCCGTGCCCGACAAGTCATTGGGACCTATCGCGACCGCATCGATCCCAGGAACGCTCAGGAACTCGTCCAGCACGTCGACCGTCTCGATGTGCTCGATCTGCGGCATCACGAAGATCGCATCGTTGGCCGCCGCCACATACGCGTCGATGTCACGGTAGTAGTTGGAGGCGCGCTTGGGCCCGAAGCCACGCGTACCGACTGGCGGATAGCGGCAGGCAGCCACTAGGTCCCGGCAATCCTGCACCGTCCGCACCATGGGTGCCAGAATACCCTCCACCCCCATGTCCAGCAGCTGCTTGATCCGGACGTGGTCGTTCCAGGCTACCCGCACGAGCGGGACGGTTTGGCTCCCGTTCAGTGCCATCATCATCGTCTGCAGCGCCTGCAGATCGAATGGCGAGTGCTCGGTATCGATCATCAGGTAGTCGAAGCCGACCTTGCCCATGATCTCCGTGACGCTGGGATCGGGAATGGTTACCCAGGCGCCGATGACCGTGCCGCCGTCCTTCAGCTTCTTCTTGAACGCCAGCGCACGGGCAAGGACGCCTTCGGGTGCTGCCGCCGCACCACCTTCCAGGCCAGACGACTCAGCCACGCATTTCCTCCTCGTGCTCGATCTTGTCCGGATCGAGATCCATGTTGACGCCAGGCGCATCCGGCAGCGCGATCATTCCGTTTACCGGCCAGAGCGGGTTCTTCAGGAAGAACATGTTCACCAGGTTCCACTTCCACAGATATTCCTGGTAGGGCGTGTGGATGGGTGACTGGGTCACCGAGAAGTGGATCCCGATCGGCGTGGAGTGGCCGTGCGGGATGGTGATCAGGTCATGGACGGTGGCATAGGCCGCGATCTTGAGCGTCTCGGACAGTCCACCGCACCAGTAGATGTCGGGCTGGATGATATCGAGCGCATCCTTCTCGATGAAGCGCTTGAAGCCCCAGCGGGTATACTCGTGCTCGGCGCCAGACAGCGGGATCTTCGTCTTCGCCTTGAGCTTGACGTGGCTGTCGATCCGGTCGGGCATGAAGCATTCTTCGATCCAGCGGGGCCGGTACTCCTCGATCCGGGAGCACAGGTCGACGGCATAGTCGAGGTTCATGCTCTGCCAGCAATCGAGCATGATGTCGTAGTCTTCACCCAGGGTCTCGCGCAGCGTCCGCACCAGCGCGACATTCGCCCTCATGCCCTCGTGGCCGCTCATCGGCCCGTGGCGGAAGAACCATTTCTGCGCCTTGAAGCCCTTCTCCTTGAACTCCAGCGCGCGGTCACGGACCATGCCCAGGTCCAGCACCGCATAGCCCAGCATGCTGCAGTACGCCGGCACCTCCTGGCGCGTCGGGCCACCCAGGATCCGCCAGATCGGCTGCTGGAACACCTTGCCCTTGAGATCCCAGAGCGCGCACTCGATCGCCGAGATCGCGATCATCGTGAAGCCTTGGCGGCCATGAACCTGCAGCCGGTGCATCTGGTCGAACAGCAACTCGATGGCCAGCGGGTCCTTGCCCACCACGATCGGTTGCAGCTGGGTCAGCGCCAGATGTGCGGCATCGGGCCAAATCGGTCCGGCCGTGCCGACGACACCATCATCCGTGTGTACCTCGAGGAAGTACTGGGTCATCCGGAACTTGTCGTTCGCGATCTGCTCGCCGCCTTCGGCCCAGGGATCGCGACGATAGTCCTCGTAGACGTCGATCGGGCGAACGAGGCGTTCCTCCCAGAACGTTCCGTCGACGGGCATCGTTCCGGTGACCTTGCGCACCTTCAGCCGGGTGATCTTCATGATTCCTTGTTTCCTCCCTCGCGACAGGTCAGACGGGACCGGATGCCGGCTCGTTCAGCGCTTCCAAGAACCCGCGATAAGCCAGATGGACGTGATGCCGGAGCTCCGACAGCGCCGCCTCGTCCCGTCCCGCCTCCAGGTGCTCGACGATCGCGCGGTGGTCGCGCTGCGAACCTTGGATCTTGCCAAGCGTCCGGATGAACTGGAACCGCAGCCGGCGAACGCGGCCGGCGATGCGGGAATAGGCATCGATCAGTTGCTCGTTGCCGCTCCACTGGATCATCTCCTCGTGGAACGCCGTATCAAACGGATGATAATCTTCGACCCTCTCGCCGAGCGCCGCCTCGGCCCGGTCGACGCTGGACCGGAGGGCTGCGCACAGGCCCGGCCGGTCACGCTGGCAGGCCAGTTGCAGTGCCCCCACTTCCAGAATGCCTCGTAGCTCGCAAGTCTGCTTCACATCCTCCAGCTCGAACGGCACCACGAAGGTGCCGCGCTGTGGACGCACGGCGAGCAGCCCCTCGGACTCCAGCTTGGCGAAGGCCTCGCGCACGGGCGTGCGACTCGTGCCGAGCTTCTCCGCGAGCGTGTTTTCCGAGATCTGTTCGCCTGCAGCCAGCCGGCCCGTGACGATGAGGTCGCGGATCTGATCCGTAACGAGGGTGGCGAGCGAGCGGGGCCGCACGATCCGCGACGGCATGATCACCTCCATGCCCCCTACCCCGCCGCCCGGTCAGCTCACTGCCGTGCGGGCGCCCCTGCCGGCAAACCAGTCCACGAGATTGCCGACCACGCAGTCCCCCATGGCGCCCATGGTCTCCTCGGTGCTGCTCGCGATGTGCGGGGTCAGCACGACGTTGGGCAGGTTGAGGAGCGGCTCCGGCACGCGCGGCTCGTCGTAGAAGACGTCCAGGCCGGCTGCGCCCAGCCTGCCGTGCACCAGCGCATCCACCAGAGCCTGCTCGTCGACCAGCCAGCCGCGCGCGATGTTGACGAAGATCCCGCGCGGCCCCAGTGCCTCGATCACCTCTTTTGGCACCAGCGGCGCACCACTTCCCTTGGGCCCGCCAGCAGCGCACAGGACGAGCAGATCGGAATTCTGCGCAAGTTCCACGGCACTCGGCCAAGCCTGATAGGGGGCATCCTGCCTGACCGGATCGAAGTAGCCGATGGTGGTCTTGAACGCGGCCAGCCGGTGGGCGACCTCCCGCCCGATGCGTCCAAGGCCGAGGACGCCGACGCGCATGCCGGTGAGCTTGCGGCCAAGCTCGAAACGGGCGCCACCTTGCCAAGCCCCCTCACGCACGAACCGGTCGCCCGCCGGGATTTTCCGGCAGGCCGCCAAGGCCAGCGCCACGGCAAGGTCTGCCACATCGTCGTAGAGGACTGGAGCGATCGTGACGGTGATGCCCCGCTCCCTGCACATCGGCAGGTCGGTCGTCTCCAGTCCGACGCCGTTGATGGCGCAGATCTCCAGGTTCGGCATCAGTTCGATCTGCGCGCGTGAAAGACCAGCCATGCCATGGCTCGCGACGCCTCGGATCCGAGGCCCGATCTCCCGCAGCATGGCAAGCGGATCGGCTGCCTCGTAGACACGATGCACTACGAACGCCTGTTCCAGCGCCTCCATGACCGGCGGCCGCTGTGCGCCGACCGCCGCGATTTCCACCCGGACGCTGCTGCCCGATGCGACGTCGCTCATCTCTGCTCCCAAGATCATCAGGTCATCAACCGCCGAACGACGTCGTTCCGGCTCGATATGTTCAGGCTCGGCGATAGATGCGTTCCGCCCGCCGCTGCGCCTCGGCAGCCGCCTCCTCCGGCGTCGCCTCGCCGGCGCACACGCTGGAATACATCTGCAGCACGATACCGTCGGCCCGCGCCGCCGAGGCCGCCGCGCCAGGGCTGCCCTTGTAGCTCTGCGGCAGCGCATTACGCATGACGTCGCGATAGGGCGTGTGCTTCGGATCGATGGTCCAGATCGGGTTCGCGTCATAGGCCGCAAGCGGATGGCACCAGTAGCCGATGCTGGCTTCCTGCCAGGGCACGTACTGCTCCTGCTCCATCATGAACCGAAGGTACTGGCGCGCCGCGTTCGGATACTGGGTGTGCTTGAACACGACCCCGTTGATGACGAGCGCACCCTGGGTCGGCTTGCCGACGGGGCCGATCGGGAAGTTGGCGTGGCCGATATCCTCGGCGATCGCCCTGACCGCCGGATCCTCGGAACTCTTGGCGGCGTAGTAGATCGAGATACCATTGGCGGTGAGGCCGATCTCGCCAGCGAGGAAGGCCTTGTTGTTCGACGGGTCCAACCAGGACAGCGTCCCTGGAATGAAGGTCTTGTAGAGTTCCGCGACGTACTTGAGCGATTCGACGGTCTTGGGGTTGTCGACCACCACGTTGTTATTCTCGTCGACCAGCGAACTGTCATAGCCCCAGAGCATCGTGTCGGTCCAACCGCCGTCACCAATCGCACCGAAGGCAAAGCCGGCTGGGTGACCGACCTTCGCCAGCCCCTGGCATACTGCGAGGAAGCCCGGGAAGTCCGAGGGGAACTCGTCGAAGCCCGCCTCCTTCACCCACGAGCGACGATACACCATGGTCGACCCGCTGCCGCCGATCGGAATGGCGATCCAGCTATTGTCCTTCTTGCCGTAGAAGGACGTGACAGGGAACCAGCCGCCGTACTTCTTGCCTAGGTACTCCGCCAGATCGTCGAGCGGGACCAGCTTGTCGGCGAAGAGTTGCGGGTCTTCCTGCCATGCCAGCACGACATCAGGTCCACTGCCGACATTGGCTGCGACCGCGGTTTTCGGCCGCAGATCCTCCCAGCTCTCGCTGTCGACCCGGACGTCGATGCCGTACTGCTCGCTGAACTTCCTCGTGTTCTCCAGCCAGAGCATCTCGTCGCCCGGCACGAACTTCGCGGGTCGCAGGACACGGAGCGATGCACCACTTTCAACCGGCCAATCAGGTGCCTGCACGTCGGCCACGGGAATGGCGGCAAGACCCGGCCGCGCCAACGCAGCGCCTGCCATCAGACCCAAGCCTGCGCGCACCACCGCGCGACGTGTCGAACCGCTCATAAGCGAGCCTCCCTTTTGGCCGCGATCTTTGTCGCAATGACTGCCATACTAGCATGGAAGATGCAGGGAGGCCACCCGTTAGAGCCGGCTGCAGACTACTGCCCGGTCCACTCACCTTGGCGCATGACCGGCACGGCTGCTCCGTCGGCTCGCAGCCCATCGATATCGATCTCGCCGGAACCGATCATCCAATCGATATGGATCAGGCTCTGGTTGCCGCCCTGCTCTGCCACTTGTTCGGGCGTCAGGTTTGCACCATCGACGAAGCACTTGGTGTAGCACTGGCCGAGCGCGATGTGGCAGGCGGCATTCTCGTCGAAGAGCGTGTTGTAGAACAGGAGCCCGCTTCGCGAGATCGGCGACGAGTTAGGCACGAGCGCCACCTCACCGAGACGGCCGGCCCCCTCGTCGGTGTCGAGCACTTTGTTGAGCACCTCCGCGCCGGAGCGGGCCTTGGCCTCGACGACTCTTCCCTCCTCGAAGCGGATCTCGATATCCTCGATCAGCGTGCCCTGGTGCGACAGCGGCTTGGTACTGCGCACGTGTCCGTCCACCCTACGGGCATGCGGCGTGGTGAAGACTTCCTCGCTTGGGATATTGGGATTGCACGTGATGCCGTTCTTTGCGGTCGAGGCACCGCCTTGCCAGAGATGCCCGTCCGCGAGGCCGACCATGAGGTCGGTGCAGGGGCCACGGAACCTGAGGGCCGCAAAGCGATGCTCGTTCAGCCAGGCCGTCCTTGCGTGCAGGCCCGCATTGTGAGCCCGCCAAGCGGCGACGGGGTCCGCTTCGTCGATGCGTGACGCCGCGAAGATCGCATCCGCGAGCTTCGACACTGCCACATCCTCCGGCAGGTCGGGGAAGACGGTCTTCGCCCAGGAGGGATTGGGATAGGAGACGATCGTCCAGTTGATGTCGAAGCCGACGATCCGCTCGAGTGCTGGCTTATAGGCGTTGGAATTGGCCCGATTGGCACGTGCGACCTTGGCCGGGTCCTGGCCGGCCAGCAGCAGCGGGTTGTCGCCTGCGATGGCCAGCCTCGCCGCTCCGCTGTCGAAGGCTTTGGCCATGCCTTCGTATAGCCAGCTGGCGGCCCGATCGAAGCTGGCGTCGGATGCATGGCGGTAGCGTGCCAAGGTGGTTTCTTCGTCAGCGAAGAAGGTCGTGACCAAGCCGGCGCCCGCCTTATAGGCATGCTCGGTGATGCGACGGACCAGCGGCAGGGCCGCGATCGGCGCCGTCATCACCAGGTCCTGTCCTTCTCGCAGCTGCAGGCCCACCCGGACCGCGACTTCACCCAGGCGATCGAGCCGGACAGGGTCGACCAAGGGGCGATCAGTCAGCTGGGACTCGGACATGAGGATCTCCGTTGGGTTCGGGCCCGTGGCTGCGCCCGACCCTACCGGCCACCTGCAGGGTCGGCCAGAGCCGGTTGCGCTGCCTTTGCCAGAAGCGAGGCGCGCAGATCGGTCAGATGCGACAGCTTGTCAGGATTCCGGATGATATAGATGGCCATAATCCGGCCATCCTCGATGTCGAGCGCGGTCGTTTGGATGATCCCATCCTGCTCCAGCGTCACGAAGCCGGGGGTGCCCGAGATCAACGCCAGCCGGCCGGATCGCGGGATAAGGTGGCGCTTGCGAGCGAGCCCCTCGAAGAAGCGGACGGCATTGCGCAACCCGCGAATGGGGTTGAGTGCCGCCGGGCGCTTGCCGCCACCGTCCGTGTAGACAATCACCTCTTCCGCCAGCAAGGCCTGCAGCGTGCCAACGTCTCCTTGCCGGGAGGCGGACATGAATGCTTTGAGCAGCTCACCGACCTTGGCGGGTGCCACGTCGAACCGCTGGCGAGCATCCTGGACATGGACCCGCGCCCGCACCGCTAGCTGCCGACAGGCCGCCTCGCTACGCTCCAGGACAGCGGCCAGCTCCTGGAAGCCCATTTCGAACACGTCATGCAGGATGAAGACGGCTCGCTCCAGAGGTGACAGCCGTTCTAGTGCCATCAGCATCGCCACGGACACCTCCTGTGCCGTCTCGAAAGCATCGGAGGGCAGGTCCTCCACAAGCGGCTCCGGCAGCCATGGACCTAAATAGGCCTCCCGCCGATGGCGGGCCGACCTGAGCTGGTCCAGACACAGCCGCGTCGTGACGCTGGTGAGAAAGGCAGCCGGGCTGGCCACCTCTGCCTGGTCCACGGCCTGCCACCGGAGATAAGTCTCCTGGATTATGTCCTCCGCCTCCGAGACCGTTCCCAGCATCCGGTAGGCCAGATGGAGCAGCCGGGAACGGTGCATCAGGAAGACCGATGTCGCTTGCTCATGCGACAAGCTCTGATCCTCAGGCAGCTCGCGCCTTCTTCAGATCATGGGGATGCACCGAACGGAACCCGATGGCAATGCGGTTCCAGGCGTTGATCGTCGTGATCTGCAGCGTGAGTTCGACCATCTCCTCTTCGCTGAACTGCGACCTGACCTCCTCGTAGACATGGTCCGGCGCATGTCCGCTGGTGATCAGGGTCAATGCCTCGGTCCAGGCCAGGGCGGCACGCTCCCTCGGGGTGTAGAGGTTGGACTCCCGCCAGGCATCGAGCAGGTACAGACGTTGCTCCGTCTCGCCGGCTGCACGAGCGGCGCTCGTGTGCATGTGGAGGCAGAACGCACACCCGTTCATCTGCGAGGCCCGCGTCTTTACCAGTTCCACCAGGGAATGCTCCAGTTTGCCCTGGCTCAGCTTCTTCGCGAGGTCGAGCATCGGCTGGATGATGTCAGGCGCGATCGTGTAGGGGTTCATACGGGGCTGCATCGGCTTGTCTCCTCTAGTTCATTTACCGAGAGCAAGACGAAGCAGCCTCCGCTTCCGTGACATGCCATCAGCAAGAAAGAGCGATCTGGCCTTCAGGCCGAGCGCTCCCGCTCCAGCAGCGCCAGCTTGCGCTGGGCGCCCCAGCGATAGCCGGACAGGTTGCCGTCATGGCGAACGACCCGATGGCAGGGCACGACGACCGCGAGATTATTCGCAGCACAGGCCATGGCCACGGCACGAACCGCCTTGGGCGCGCCGATCTTGGTGGCGATCTCCGTGTAGCTGGCAGTGGAGCCGGGCGGGATCTCGCTCAGCGCTCGCCACACCCGCTGCTGGAACGCGGTGCCGCGCACGTCCAGCGGGAGGTCGAGCCCGATTCGCGGTGCCTCGACGAACCGGATGATCCTCGCGACCCACTCCTCGAAGGCGGCATCGCCACCGCCCAGATCCGCCTTGGGGAAGCGATCCTGCAGGTCGCGGACCAGGGCATCAGGATCGTCGCCGAGCAGAATGGCGCAGACACCGCTCCCGCTGGCTGCAACCAGGATGGAGCCCAGCGTGCATTCCGCGACGGCAAAGCAGATCGCCGTGCCCGTGCCGCCCGCCCGGTAGTCGGTAGGCTTCATCCCGAGGACCTTCCTCGACTGTGCATAGAACCGGCCGTTCGAGTTGAAGCCGGCATCGTACAGGGCGTCGGTGATGCGTCCCTTGCCCTGGAGCTGTCGGCGCACCCGTTCCGCGCGGTGGGCATCGGCATAAGCCTTGGGTGTCAGTCCGGTCCTGGCCTTGAAGATGCGATGGAAGTGGAAGCGGCTCATGTTCGCCGCTCGCGCCAGTTCGTCCAGCTGCGGCATCTCTTCGGCCGTCTCGATCAGGCGGCATGCCTGCAGCACGGCGTCGGCCTGCCGCTTGGCCAGCGGCTCGCCGGACGGACGGCAACGACGACACGGCCGGAAGCCTGCCGCCTCCGCCTCCTGGCACGTGGCATGGAAGCTGACATTCACCCGGTTGGCGAGACGGGCGGCGCAGCTTGGACGGCAGTATACGCCGGTCGTTTGGACCGCGTAGAGGAACATCCCGTCGGCTGCCGGATTTCGCTGTGCCACGGCTTCCCATCGTTCGTCGTCCGTGCCGAACGATTTCACCGGCGCATGCAACGGGGTGGCTCCTGTGGTCGGAGGAGGCGGTGTCGGTCTGGTCGTCATCGCAACTGCACTCATCAGGGTAGCTCCACTCCGGTCGGACATCGAGACTATCGTTCCGACGCAGGCCAACCTGCCCCAGACGCGGCAAGCCCACACTCCGGTCATTGCTCTCGAATCCAACCCCTTCATTGCGGGGCCGGCAACCAGCAGCTAGTCCACGTTGGCAGCATGGTTCCACAGCCGCAGGGACGGGCGATGGCGCTTCCGCAGCGTTGCGATGTCCTGATCGTCGGTGCCGGGCCCACCGGCATGGCCCTCGCTGCCGAACTCGCCCGACGTGGCGTCCGGTCGGTCCTGATCGTCGACCGCCTGGTGCAAGGCGCCAACGAGTCGCGCGCAGGGGTCATCCATGCCCGGACGCTGGAGGTCCTGGAGCCGCTGGACGTCGTGCCGGATCTCATGGCGGAGGGCCTTCCGACTACGGCATTCCGCGCGCGCGACCGCGACCGGGTGCTTTTGTCGATGAACTTTGCTGCCCTCCCCAGCCGCTACCAGTTCATCCTGATGTGCCCCCAGGACCGCACTGAGCACGTGCTCCGTCGCAAGCTGACCGAGCTGGGCCAGAGCATCGTGCGGCCCTGCAATGTCCAGGAGCTGGCCGTTGCAAAGGATGGTGTGGACGCCAAGCTGGAGGTAAACGGCGCCATCCATGATGTCAGGGCAGCATGGGTCGTTGGGTGTGACGGCGGGCGGAGCATCGTGCGCCAGAGTGCGGGCATCGCGTTCGAGGGGGACAGCTACGAGCAGAGCTTCATCCTCGCCGATATCCACATGGACTGGCCGCTCGGGCCGACCGAGGGCAGCCTGTTCTTCTCGCCGGACGGCTTGGCCGTCATCGCGCCGTTTCGCGATGGCCGCTACCGCGTGGTGGCGACGGTGGACCAGGCGCCGGAGCAGCCCGGGGTAGAGCTGGTGCAGGCGATCTTGCAGGCACGAGGTCCGACCGCGCCAACGGCCATGGTCAGGGATGTTCTCTGGAGTTCGCGCTTCCGCATCCACCATCGGGTCGCAGCGACCTTCCGGCAAGATCGCGTGCTGATCTGCGGCGATGCCGCCCATGTCCACAGTCCGGCTGGCGGACAGGGCATGAACACCGGCATTCAGGACGCGGTCAGCCTGGGCGAGCCGCTCATGGCTGCGCTCTCGACGGGTGATCAAGCGGGGCTCGCCGCCTGGGCCATGACAAGGCGGGCGAACGCGCTGCGGCTGATCGCGATGACCGACCGCCTTACCCGCGTGGCCACCGCACGCTCACCCGCGGCACGTGCCCTGCGGAACGCAGCATTCCGGACGATCGACCGGCTCCAGCCGGTCAAGCAGAGGATCGCGATCGCACTGGCCCAGTTGGACCGGCGCTGACCACCAACGCGGAAGGGCCCCGCATCCATCGGATGCGGGGCCCTCCTCGCGAACATGCCGTCAAGCCGGTCAGACGGCCTGCTGGTTCACCTTGCTCTCGGCCATTGCCGTCAGCTTCTTGTCGGTGGCCTTCTCTTCGTCGAGGTTCTGCTGGAGGACGCTGGCGCAGTCCTGGCGGCCCAGCTGCTTGGCCCAGGCGATCAGGCTGCCGTAGCGGGTGATCTCGTAGTGCTCGACGGCCTGCGCCGCTGCCACCAGGGCCGCGTCAAGGACGGCCTTGTCGGCTACTTCGCCGGCGACCTCGTTGGCTTCCTTGATGATCCCGTCGATTGCCGGGCACGTCACGCCCTTGGCCTCGACGCCATGCATCTTGAAGACCTGCTCAAGACGCTGGACCTGACCCTGGGTCTCCTTCAGGTGCTGCTCGAAGCCACCCTTCAGTTCAGGATTTGTGGCCTGCGAAATCATCTTCGGCAGCGCCTTCGTGATCTGCTGCTCGGCATAATAGATATCGCGCAGCGTGTGCACGAACAGGTCATCCATCGACTTGATGTCGCTGCTGAACATACCCATGATTTCATCTCCATTTTGGCTCCCAGGGCCGAAGCCTCACTGGTGAGCGTGATGTTGCGCATTTCGCTTGCGGGTAGGCGCCGCCTTCCTGGCAGAGGCCGACCGCTCGGCGGGGGAGCGATGGGCAGAGGCCTATCCGCCCTTCTCGCCACCCTTGTGAGATGCCGGATGATCGGTCTTCTTGCCACGCCCGGATCCGGCCTGCTTGCCGCCGCCGTCATCCTTGTTGACCGTCGCCCAGGCCCGGCTTTCCGCTTCGTGCTCCGGCACGCCGCGATGCTCATAACCTTCAGCGATGTGTTCGGCCTTGCGCTTCTGCTTGTCCGTATACTTGGACTTGTCACCCTGTGGCATGGCGATCTCCGACATCCACGCCCTATCAACCCATCGGGGCAACGCGGGTTCCCCAGTGGCCGCCTGGAGTGAATAGGGCGTCGAATGTCTTTCAAGTCATTGAACATGGCCTCGTTCTCGGGTTCGTTCCTGCAAGATCACCTTCGATCGTCCAGTGGCGCGAGCAAGACAGCCCACATAGATCTCACCATAATCGCATAGTCCCTGCTTTTGGCCAATGCCCCAGCCTTTGCTGGCCATGCGTGGATCTCAGGCCCGGACTGGTTTAGGTGCATTGTCGACATGGGGGAGGCCGCCACCGTCCATGGGCGGGCAAGAACAGGGTGGATGCGTGAGAAGGATCTGGAACAGCGCCGGCCTTTGGCGCCTGGCGACGCTGGTCGCCCTGGTAGCGATCGCGGTCATGTTCGCGGCCGCGCCGTTCGGCGTGAGCGGCACGCCGTCGTCAACTTTCCTTGCGGTGCTGCAGCCCCAGCCCGGCGTCACGTCCGGGGGCTGGCTCGTCGAGATCGGCCCCGACCGCAGCGTCCGCCTGACCCCGCTCGGGCGAACGGAGGTCCCGGCGGACCGCTCGCTCCAGCTCTGGACCCTGGTCGACCAGGCTGAGGGGCCCAAGTCGGTCGGGCTCTTGAAGCCGGACGATGTCAGCCTGTTCCAGCCGGACGCCGTGGCGACGGTGGGGCCGGACCAGCTCTTCGAGATCAGCGTGGAACCACCCACCGGCTCGCCGACCGGAAGGCCGACCGGGCCGGTCCTGTTCAAGGGCACGACGAAGGAAGCGCTGCGATGAGAGGCAGTGCGCGCCGCCCTCAGGCTGCGCGCACGCTCGGATCGAGCTCGCCGATGTGCCGCAGGTCGGCCACGAACCGCTGGTACTCGGCAGCCCGGGCCGCCTCGTCCGGCACCCGCAGCAGGTAGGACGGATGGACGGTTGCCACCATATCCGTGTCGCCGTCCGTCTTCATGACCTTGCCACGCACCGAGCTCAGCGACGTCGTCTTGCCGACCAGGCTGCTCACGGCCGTCGCACCGAGCGCCACCACGAGCGTCGGCTGCACGGTTGCCAGCTCACGCGAGAGCCACTGCCGGCAGGCGCGGATCTCGCCAGCGTTGGGCTTCTGGTGGATGCGGCGCTTGCCGCGCGGCTCGAACTTGAAGTGCTTCACCGCATTGGTGACGTAGACCTTGTGGCGATCGATACCGGCCTCGTCCAGCGCCCGGTCGAGCAGCTGGCCGGCAGGTCCCACGAAGGGCCGCCCCTTCAGATCCTCGCTGTCGCCCGGCTGCTCACCCACGAAGACGACCCGCGCATCCTCCGGCCCCTCGCCGAACACGGTCTGGGTGGCGGGCGCCCAGAGTGGGCACTCCCGGCATCCGGCGGCCTGCTGCCTCAGTTCTTCCAGTGGTGTTCCGGGTTCACCGGTGGCCATGGCGGTTGCTCCCTGTCGCTGCGGCTGCGGGTTAGGTGCCGGCGGCACCGCTGCAACCATCGCCTGGGCCCGTCGTTCCGCATCGCGGACCAGCAGCCCGATCGAGGAAGCTTCCGGCAGGTTCTTCCAGTACTTGCGCGGCATCTCCGACTGCATGGCGGCCACCTTCAGCCGGGCCGGGTTGAAGATCGCCGCGTAGTAGGAGCGCCAGAGCTCTTCCAGCGCGTCCTCGGTGGGCGCAGCGCTCTTCGGCACACCACCAGTGAAGCGCAGCGTCCCGCCGTCCCAATGCGCACAGCGCTCGGGCGTGAGGATCGACCAGCGCATCGCGGCGAAACGGCGCTGAAAGAAGGGGGCCGCCGCTTCCACGATGTGGTGCTCCGGCTCGAACCAGGCGATGAAGTGTTCGCCCTCATCGGTCGCCACCGCGCGGAAGCGGACGAAGGCGTGCATCTTGTGGATGTCGCGGCGCACGGCCTTGGCGAGCGCTTCCACCCTGGCCACGAGCGGATCGACCGCCACCTCGAGCAGCCCCCGCTCCTCGCGCAGCCTCAAGAGGAGGGCGTAGAGCAGGGAAAAGCGTTCGGGATCGGCATGACAGATGGCGGTCTGCGCCAGCTCGACAAAGCGCCTGGGCACCGAGAAAGCCGCGTCGCCATCCGGCATCGGCGGCAGCACGTCATCGTCGAACAGCGCGTCCTGCTCACCTTCCACCGCCCAGCCGACCATCTCCGGCGCCACGCCAGCCAGCGCCAGGCGCCGGGCTGCCGCCCTCCATCCGTCCATGTCGACAGGTGATTCCAGCCAGATCCGGTACATCAAAGGCCCAGCGACATCTGTCGTGCCGGCGGCCGCAGCTTTGCCACGAGTTGCTCCCCATCCAGCAGGCCCAGCTTCGGCCGATGGTCCGGCAGCACCACGAAGGGCAGCACCTTGCCGGGCGACACCCTAAGGCGGAGGAGGTCGTCGCTGCGCACGGCGCGGTGGCGGCGCGCCACCAGGATGCGGTCGACCGCCTTCTTGCCCAGGCCCGGCACCCGCAGAAGCTGCTCTCTGCTCGCCCGGTTCACGTCGAGCGGGAACCAGTCGCGGTGCTGCAGCGCCCAGGCGAGCTTCGGGTCGATATCGAGCGGCAGCATGCCGGCACCTCCGGCGATCTCCTCGACGGAAAAGCCGTAGAAGCGAAGCAGCCAGTCCGCCTGGTAGAGGCGGTGCTCGCGCATCAGGGGCGGTGCCGCCAGCGGTAGGCTGCGGCTGGCATCGGGGATCGGGCTGAAGGCCGAGTAGTAGACCCGCTTGAGGCGATAGGAGCCGTAGAGGTTGGCCGATGTGTCCAGGATCGTCCGGTCGGTCGAGCCGTCCGCACCGATGATCATCTGGGTGCTCTGCCCGGCCGGCGCGAAGCGCGGCGCCTTCGGGTTCTTCCGTTCCGCCTTCGCCTCTTCCAGGCGGACGCGCAGGTTGCCCATGGTGCGGCGGATCGCCCGTGCGTCCTTCTCCGGGGCGAGCGCGGAAAGGCCGGTCTCCGTCGGCAGCTCCACGTTGATCGACAGCCGGTCGGCGAACAGGCCGGCCTCGGTCGTCAGGTCCGGGTCGGCATCGGGAATGGTCTTGAGGTGGATATAGCCCTTGAAGCCGTGCTCCAGGCGCAGCTTGCGGGCCACCCGCACCAATTGTTCCATCGTGTAGTCGGGGCTGCGGATGATGCCCGACGAGAGGAACAGGCCCTCGATATAGTTGCGGCGGTAGAAGTCGAGGGTGAGGTCGACGACCTCGTCGACGGTGAACCGCGCGCGCTGCACGTTTGAGGACGCCCGGTTCACGCAGTACAGGCAGTCATACATGCAGGCATTGGTCATCAGGATCTTGAGCAGCGAGATGCAGCGCCCGTCGGGCGCATAGGAATGGCAGATCCCCATGCCTTCGGTGGAGCCGATCCCCTTGCCGTCGCGGGCATCGCGCTTCTCGGTGCCGCTCGACGCGCAGGAGGCGTCGTACTTGGCGGCATCCGCCAGGATCTCGAGTTTGCGCCGAACGTCCATGCCTGATCCCGATGACGCACCGGCGCCATGTTCTATCTATGTTCTGGATGCGCCCTCGTGAAGGGCCAGCCCGCGGCTGGCCCCGTTTGCCGGCCGCCGCTAGGGTCAGGTACGTGGATTGCCGGCAACCAGATCTCCCATGTCCAAGACAACGCGAGCGACGCAGGTCCTGCACAAGGCAGGCGTCGCGTTCACCATCGTCGCCTACGACTACCAGCCCGATGCGGAGCGGATCGGCCTGCAGGCGGCCGAGGCCATCGGCGTGCCGCCCGGCCGCGTCCTGAAGACGCTGATGGCCGAGGTCGATGGCAGGCCGGTCTGCGCCGTCGTTCCCTCCGATCGCGAGGTAAGCATGAAGAAGCTGGCGGCCGCCTTTTCCGGAAAGTCTGCCCAGATGATGCGCCCAGCCGATGCGGAACGGCTCACCGGCTACCATGTCGGAGGGATCAGCCCGTTCGGACAGAAGAAGAGGGTGCCGACCGTGATGGAGGAAATGGCCGCCGGCGAACAGACCGTGTTCTTGAACGGCGGCCAGCGCGGCCTCCAGATCCAGATCGAGCCTGCCGACGCCTGCAGGGTCCTGGATGCGCGCCTGGCACCGCTCGTCGCCTGAGGAACCTGACATCATGGAACAAGCGATCGTAGGCCCCCTGCACGCCTATCTCGCCGGGATCGGGCGCGACGGGAAGGGCCGCACGCTCTACGACGTCCTCGACCTTCCCAACGTGCCGCTCGAGTACATCCACGACTACATTCAGTGGCTGTTCCCCTTGCCTGTGCCCAGTTCGGCGCAACCGACCGCACCCGTGCTGACGGAGGCGGAGATCCAGGCCATCCGGATCGACCCGCGCTGCCAGGCCAATCTCGACCGGGCCGGCCAACGCATGCTGGCCTTCTACCGGCAGACCAGGGGGTGGCTTCGCAAGAGCGACCACAACCATTTGCGGATCACCCGCATCATCCAGAGCCTCCGCCTGCTCGTGGGCGATGAGGCCGCGCAGGCATTCCATGACGAGGTGGTGGCCCTGGTGGAGGAGGCCGGGGCACCGGTGGACCCCGCCAACCAGCGCTACTGGACCCGCGCGCTGGAGGATTGACATGGCACCGGCGTGCAACCTTGACGGCCGCACGCTACTTTCTTGATCAGGCAACCGTTCGGGGATCGCATGTCCTTCCGCTCCATCTACCGGCATGGCCTGGTCAGGATCGCCGCCTGCACGACCAAGGTCAGCCTGGCCGACCCCAGGACCAACGCGGAATCGATCCTGCGGGTGGCGCGGACCTGCCATGAGCGGGCGGTGGCGCTGGCGGTGTTTCCCGAGCTCGGCCTGTCCGGCTATGCCATCGACGACCTGTTCCTCCAGGACCCGCTGCTCGATGCGGTGGAAGAAGCAGTCGACCGGCTGGTGGAAGCGAGCCGGGACCTCATGCCGATGCTGCTGGTGGGGGCACCGGTGCGCCACGGCAACCGGCTCTACAACGCGGCCCTGGTGATCCATCGCGGCAGGCTGCTGGGCGTGGTGCCGAAGGTCCACCTGCCGAACTATCGCGAGTTCTACGAGCACCGCCACTTCGCGTCCGGCCAGGACACGGACGGCGATTCGATCCAGCTCGGCCGCCAGGTGGCGGCGTTCGGCACCGATTTGATGTTCCCGGCCGAGGACGTCGAGGGCTTCGTGGTCCATGTGGAGATCTGCGAGGACGTCTGGGTCCCGATCCCGCCCAGCAGCGATGCGGCGCTGGCCGGGGCCACCGTGCTGGCGAACCTGTCGGCCTCCAACATCACCATCGCGAAGGCGGAGACGCGCAAGCTGCTGAGTGCCTCGCAGTCGGCACGGTGCATCGCGGCCTATGTGTACTCGGCGGCAGGAGCCGGCGAATCGACCACCGACCTCGCCTGGGACGGGCAGACCTCGATCTTCGAGAACGGCCGGATCCTGGCGGAGAGCGACCGTTTCCCTGCCGGCGACCAGATAGCGGTCGCCGACGTCGACCTCGACCTGCTCCGCCAGGAGCGGGCACGACAGGGGACGTTCGACGACAACCGGCGGCGCTACATCGCCATGACCGACCGCTACCGGCGGGTCCCGTTCGAGCTGTCCCCCCCGGACGGGGATGTCGGGCTGGAGCGGGTGGTCGAGCGTTTCCCGTTCGTGCCGGCCGACCCGGCGCGCCTCGCCCAAGACTGCTACGAGGCCTATAACATCCAGGTGGCCGGGCTGGTGCAGCGGCTGCGCGCGATCGGGATCGAGAAGGTCGTGATCGGCGTGTCCGGCGGCCTGGATTCGACCCATGCCCTGATCGTGGCCGCCAAGGCGCTGGACCTCTTGGGCCTGCCGCGCACGAACGTGCTGGCCTACACGCTGCCGGGATTTGCGACCTCGGCCGAGACCAAGTCGAACGCCATCCGGCTGATGAGCGCCCTGGAGGTGTCCTTCCAGGAGCTGGACATCCGGCCGGCCGCCACGCAGATGCTCAAAGACATGGGCCATCCGTTCGGGCGGGGCGAGCCGGTCTACGACGTCACCTTCGAAAACGTGCAGGCGGGGCTTCGGACGGACTATCTGTTCCGGCTGGCCAACTACCATGACGGCATCGTCATCGGCACGGGCGACCTGTCCGAGCTGGGGCTTGGCTGGTGCACCTATGGCGTCGGCGACCAGATGGCGCACTACAACGTCAATGCCGGCGTGCCGAAGACGCTGATCCAGCACCTGATCCGCTGGGTGATCTCGTCGGAGCAGTTCGGCGGCGACGTGCCGGCGACGCTGTCCTCGATCCTGGCAACTGAGATCTCGCCAGAGCTGGTGCCGGTCGAGGCCGGCGAGAAGCCGCAGAGCACGGAGGCGAAGGTCGGCCCCTACGAGCTGCAGGACTTCAACCTGTTCTACACGCTGCGCTACGGCTTCAGGCCATCCAAGATCGCCTTCCTGGCGCTGATGGCCTGGGAGCGTGCGGATCGCGGTCCCTGGCCGCCCGGTTTCCCGGAGGACCGGCGGCGGGCCTATGACCTCGCGCACATCCGCCGCTGGCTGGGTGTGTTCGTGCGCCGGTTCTTCGGGTTCAGCCAGTTCAAGCGCTCGGCCATGCCGAACGGGCCGAAAGTGTCGGCCGGCGGCTCGCTCTCGCCGCGCGGCGACTGGCGGGCACCCTCGGACGGCAATGCCAAGGCCTGGTTGGAGGAGCTGGAACGGAACGTGCCGGAGGCGTGAGCGGTTAAGCGGCGCACTTCCCCCTTCCGAGTGGTTCCATGTCCGACAAGCACAAGCTCCGCTACGGCCCGCTGAGCGAACGCTCCCTGCACCTTTGCGTCGACATGCAGCGCATGTTCGCCGAGGACACCGACTGGAAGACGCCATGGATGGCGCGCGTCCTGCCCAAGGTCGTGCAAATCACCGAGGCCCATCCGGATTCCACGATCTTCACCCGCTTCATCCCGGCCACGCGGCCTGGCGAGGGCGAAGGCACCTGGAAGCGCTATTACGAGCGCTGGTCGTCGATGACGATCGAGCAGCTCGGCCAGGACATGATCGACCTCATGCCGGATCTCCGGCGCTTCGTGCCGCCGGCGGAGGTCATCGACAAGCATGTCTACTCGCCCTGGGTCGAGACCGACCTGCAGGAGCGGCTGAAAAGGCGCGGCGTCGACACGCTCGTGATCACCGGCGGCGAGACCGATGTGTGCGTGCTGGCGACGGTGCTGGGGGCGGTGGATCGCGGCTACCGGGTGATCGTCGGGCACGACGCCTTGTGCAGTTCCTCCGACGAGACCCACGACGCCTCGCTGGAAGTCTATCACAGCCGCTACGGCATGCAGGTCGAGGCAGTGACGACCGACGTCATCCTGCAGCACTGGGCGGCGGCGAAGGTGACCGCCTGAGCCGGCCCAGGAGGCCGAGCGCGTCTCGCGTGGCCCAGCCGAGCGCGGTGTTGTCGAAGATGCACCAGCTCTCGCTCGCCGCCGAGGCCATCTCGCGCGCGGTCCGGTCCAGCACGTCGTCGGGATAGGGCGAGTAGTAGATCTCGGGCGAGCCGTGCAGGCGGCGGTACACGATCCCTTCCCAGCCGCCCGGGCTGGCCGCGGCCGGCACGGGCGCCGGATCGGCGGCCACACGGGCGATGCGGAACTGGTGGAGCATCTGGTCCACAGGCCGGGTGAACCAGCTCGGGTGGCGCGGCTCGCAGACGACGTTGCCGCCGAACCTGGTGCGCAGCAGGTCGAAGAAGGAGGCTGCCGGCGCGTGGTCGAAGCGCAGGCTGGGCGGCAGCTGCACCAGGATCAGCCCGAGCTTGTCGCCCAAGGCACCCGCCTCGGCCAGGAACCGGTCGAGCGGCTCGCGGGCGTCCACGAGCCGGCGGGTGTGCGAGATCTCGCGTGGCAGCTTGACCGCGAAGCGGAAGCCGGGCGGGACGCTCGCGGCCCAGCGCTCGTAGGTGGATGGCCGGTGCGGGCGGTAGAAGGACGAGTTGATCTCCACGCAGGGCAGAAGCCTGGCATAGCGCTCCAGATGGGAGCCATCGGCGGGGAAGACGGAGGCGTGCGGCTTGGGAATGGTCCAGCCAGCGGTGCCGACCATGATCGCTGCCGGTGCGGATCGATCCAAGGCTACTACCGGGACAAGGCGAAGGTGACAACGTCGTCCATGGTGCGGCCGGTGGCGGTCGGGGACACGCCCAGGCGCTCCGCCGGCAGGCCCTGGCGGTTGATCCAGAAGGTCGGGTAGCCGAACCAGGCGGCACCGCAGACGTCCCAGTTGTTCGAGGAAACGAACAGGATCTCCCCGGCCGGGCAGCCGAATGCATCCGGGCCAAGCTGGTAGGCCTCGGGGGCGGTCTTGAAACGGCGGACCGTATCGACACTCAGCAGATGGTCGAACAGGCCGTCCATGCCGGCGGCATGGACGGCACTGGCGAGCATGGCGGGCGTGCCGTTCGACAGGATCGCCAGCGGCAGGCCCGTCGCCTTCAGCCGCTCCAGCGCCGGGCGGTTCTCGGGGTAGGCCTGCAGCCGCGCATACTCCCCCATCAGACGCTCCTGGGCCGGCTCGTCCAAGGGCAGGGACAGGCGTTCGCAGGTATAGGCCAGCGCATCCTGCGTCACCGTCCAGAAATCGGCGTAGCGGCCGCATATTGTCCGGAGCCGCGTGTACTCGATCTGCTTGTCCCGCCACAGGGTGGCCACGGCCTGGCCCTTGCCTGGAAACAGCTCCGCGGCCAGCCGACCGATCGAGTACACGTCGAACAGCGTTCCATAGGCGTCGAAGGCGATGGCGCGGATCATGATGGCAGGCCCTCCTTGTTCATGCCGACGAGGCGACCAGATCAGCCAGGCCGGCCTTCAGCCTGGGTGCGGCGAAGTCGATGAACGCGCGGAGCTTCAGCGGCAAGAGCCGGCCGCCGCGATGCACAAGGTGCACTGGCAGGGGCGGCGGCTCAAAGCCTTCCAGCACGATCTCCAGCGAGCCATCGCGCAGTGCATGATGCGCCTGGTAGGAGAGCACGCGGGTGATGCCGAGGCCTGCCACCGCCGCCTCCACCGCCGGCTCGGCGGCGTTCACCAGCAGCCTGGATCGCACCAGGACCCGCTCGTCGCCGAAGGTCCATGCGCTGGACTGCGCCGATCCGGCAAAGGTGATGCAGTCATGGGCTGCGAGGTCGGCCGGCCGCTCGGGCCGGCCACGCCGTTCGAGATAGGCCGGGCTGGCGCAGGTCAGGCGCCGTAGGTCGCCGACCCGCCGGGCGACCAGGCTGCTGTCGGGCAAGGCTGCGATCCGCAGGGCCAGATCGACATGCTCCTCCGCGATGTCGACGACGCGGTCGGCCAGGGCCAGGCGGATATCGATGTCCGGATAGGCCTGGAGAAACGCCACCACGATCGGCAGCGCATGGATCCGTCCGAACACGACCGGTGCCGAGACGACCAGCTCGCCCTTGGGCGCCATGTACTCGCCGGACGCCTCGCGCTCCGCTTCGGCCAAATCGTCCAGGATCCGGCGGCAGGCCAGGACATAGGAGCGGCCGGCATCAGTCTCGGTGATCCGCCGGCTGGAGCGGTCGAGCAGCCTCGTGCCCAGATGGGCCTCCAGCTCCGCCACCTTCCGGCTGACGGTCGGCAGCGGCATGCCCAGCCGCCTTGCTCCGGCGGACAGGCTGCCGCCTTCCACCACCGCCACCAGCACCGTCATCGCCTCCAGGCGGTCCATCACCCTCTCGCCAGATGGAAGGGAAGCTCCCGATCTTGTTCCCTATGAGCCGGAACTGGAAGGCCCTACTTGATGGCGTGCCAAAGGAGGCTTCAGCCATGGACGCATTCGCCAGCGATATCGCCTTCACCCCGACCGTAAAGGCGATCCAGGAACGCAAGGGATCCAGGCCGTCCTACGCCCGCATGGAGGAGAAGGGGTCCTGGCGGACCACGATCACGCCGGACCTGGCCGAGTTCATCCAGTCCCAGCGCAGCGTGTTCCTGGCCACCGCCTCGGCCGACGGCCAGCCCTACATCCAGCATCGCGGCGGGCCTCCGGGCTTCCTGCGCGTGCTCGACGAGCAGACGATCGGCTTTACCGATCTCGTCGGCAACCGCCAGTACATCACCCAGGGCAACCTCCAGGACAACCCGAAGGCGTATCTGTTCCTGATCGACTACGTGCACCGGCGGCGCATCAAGATCTGGGGCCAGGCCAAGGTGGTCGAGGGCGACAGCGAGCTTGCCGCCAGGCTGCTGCCGGCCGGCTCGAAGGCGCGGCCGGAGCAGGTGATGCTGTTCACCGTGAGCGCCTGGGACACCAACTGCCCGCAGCATATCCCGCAACAGTTCGAGGCGGAGGACGTGGCGCAGGCGCTGGCGGCCCGCGACGCGCGCATCGAGCAGCTGGAGGCCGAGCTGGCAGGGCTCCGCCAGCCGGCCTGACGGCTTCGTCCTTCCTCAGGGGGCCGGCATCGGGGGCACGCCGTCCTTCCAGTTGTCCCAGTCGGCCAGGATCGCATCGGTGAGCTTGCTGGCCACACGGTAGGCATTGGTCGTCGAGGGAACGAATCCGCCCGATGTCGCGGTCAGCGATTCGATGGCCGTCTTGCCCGGCGGCTCGCGGTCGAAATTCGAGGCCGTGCGCAGGACGGCGATCCGGTCGAAGTCGAGCAGGCCCGCATCCGCGCCACGTCGGAGCGCCGTCAGCGTCGCGTTGTCCTCCATCTGCGTGGTGCAGTAGTTGCCCTCGCCCTTCGTCGCGCTCGCCACGAAGGACGCCATCGCGTCCGCGATCATGCTGCCGTGCCAGTAGGTGTCGCTCGACAGCGTGTCGCAGATGCTCACCAGGGGTGCCGAGAGCTCGGGCGGCGGTGCATAAGCCTGGCGATAGGCCTTTGCCTGATCGCCATCCATGAGCTCCACCTGCCTGCTCAGCGCGAAGGCCTGCTGCAGCAGTGGCTCGCTCAGACGATAGACCTCCGTGCCGGCCGACCATTTCGCCGCCTGCCCCGGCTCGGCGGCACCCAACGGCACGACACCATGCGCCCAGCCCTCCGGTACCTGACGGGGGTCGATCGCATGGTACAGGCCGCCATCGACCGCGAAGCGCGCCCAGTGCGCCGAGCCGAGCGTGCCGTCCTCGGGATCCACGCCGGCGATGCCAGCAATCACGACATAGGTGTCGCGCAGGTCGAACTGGTCGCTCAGCACCACGGCGGCCACGGAGCTGGCCGCGTTGGCGAAGCCCATGCCGGTCGTCATGTGGCAAAGGCCCGCCTCGTTGCAGTCGACGTTCGGATACTCCTTGAACAGGCCCGGCACGGCTACCTTGCTGGTAAACTGCTCTCCCTCCAGCCAGGGCTTCGCTTCCTCGCCGAACATGGTGATGACCATGACCTTCGGCGCGAGCTTGTCCTGGGCCAAGGCGGATCCCGCCACGCCGACGGAGAGCATGGCGGCCACTCCCAGCACGATCGAACGACGCATCACCAACTCCCTGCCGAAGCATCCCGTCATGGCCGGCCCTCTGGGCGGGGCCATGGGACGATCTTCCAGCGGTTCACCCGGCTCGACAACCCGCGGCTCGCCCGCCGGTTGCGGCACGCTTCGGGCGAGAACCCGACATGGCGATCGGAACTCGCCCTCCCTCACCCGGTTTGACGACCGCACCCAAGCAAGTGGAGCCCCGATGACAGGGCGCAGCGACAACCGCCCAACGATCGTGATCACCGGCGCCTCCAGCGGGATCGGCCAGGCGACGGCCGAGGCATTCGCGCGGCTGGGAGCCCGGCTGGTGCTGGCTGCACGCGGCGCCGAGGCGCTGGAGCAGGTCGCCGCGCATTGCCGCACACTCGGCGGCGACGCCATTGCGGTTCCGACGGATGTCACCGATGCGCAGGCGGTCAGGCGCCTGGCGGATCGCGCCCTGGCCTTCGGCCGAACGATCGATGTCTGGGTGAGCAATGTCGGCATCGGTGCGGTCGGCCGGTTCCAGGACACGCCGATCGAATCGCACGAGCAGGTCATCCGGGCCAACCTGATCGGCCACCTCAACGACGCCCATGCCGTGATGCCGGTGTTCCTGCGCCAGCGCTTTGGCACGTTCATCAACATGATCTCGCTTGGCGGCTTCGCGGCGACGCCGTTCGCCACTTCCTACAGCGCCAGCAAGTATGGGCTGAGAGGTTTTGCCGAGGCCCTGCGCGCGGAGGTGGCCGACCAGCCGGACATCCATGTCTGCGACGTCTACCCGGCGTTCATCGACACGCCCGGCATCCGGCACGGGGCGAACTATACCGGCCGGAAACTGTCGGCACCGCCACCGGTCTACGACGCGCGCAAGGTCGCCGCCGCGATCGTCGACCTCGCCCGAGCACCCCGCGACACGACGGTCGTCGGCTCCGTCGCCCAGTTCGTCCGGCTCGGCCATTTCGTGGCGCCGGGGCTGAGCGGACGCGTCATGGCGCGGTTCATCCGTTCCTCGCTCGACCGTGCCGAGCGCGTGCCGATCTCGGACGGCAACCTGTTTGCGCCACCACGCGATGCCGGCGGCATCGACGGTGGCCTTCGTTCGCCCAAGCAGCGCGCGCTGGTCGGCCTCGCGGCCGTGGCCGGCCTGGCCCTGGCCGCGGTGCTGCTCAGGTCGAAGCCCGCCTACGGAAGGACAGGCCATGCCGAGCGTGGCCCTGCACTTCCTCCTCCTACCCCCCGATTGGAGCATTCCCGATGATCGAAGATGCAGTGAAGAACGCGCCGCAGCCGCCGCAGCCCAAGCAGCAGCAGGACATGCCCGGCTCGACGCAGGCGATGACGCCGAAGCCCGACCATGGCGAGGAAAGCTACAAGGGATCGGGCCGGCTGCAGGGCATGGCCGCTGTCATCACCGGCGGCGATTCCGGCATCGGCCGGGCCGTCGCGATCGCGTTCGCCCGCGAGGGCGCCGACGTGCTGATCTCCTACTACAACGAGCACGACGATGCGCAGGACACTGCCCGCTACGTCGAGCAGGCCGGCCGCAAGGCGATCGTCGTGCCGGGCGATATCAAGGACGAGCAGCACTGCAAGGAGCTGATCGACCGGGCGTTCAAGGAGTTCGGCAAGCTCGACATCCTCGTGAACAACGCCGCCCACCAGGCGACGATCGAGAAGATCGAGGACATCAGCGCTGAAGAGTGGGACGTGACGTTCCGCACGAACATCTACAGCATGTTCTACCTGTGCAAGGCGGCCATCCCGAAGATGCAGCCGGGTGCCTCGATCATCAACACGAGCTCGATCAACGCGAAGAACCCCACGCCGACGCTGCTCGCCTATGCGACGACGAAGGGTGCGATCGCGAACTTCACGGCGGGCCTGGCCGGGCTCGTCGCGGAAAAGGGCATCCGGGTGAATGCCGTGGCACCCGGCCCGATCTGGACGCCGCTCATCCCCTCCACCATGCCCGAGGAGAAGGTCGAGAGCTTCGGCAAGGACACGCCGATCGGCCGGGCCGGCCAGCCGGTCGAGCTGGCACCGGCCTACGTCATGCTGGCGTCGACCGAATCCAGCTACATCACCGGCGCCCTCATCCCGGTGACCGGCGGCCGCCCGATGCTCTGACGGCCCTGCCCATCGATCTTGAACGAGTGCCCGGCAGGTCCGTCCTGCCGGGCATTTTCGTCAGGCTGGCTTGGCATCCTCGGTGGATGACTTCGCCTGCGGGTCGGCCTGCCAGTACCAGTCCTGGATCTCCGGCATGTCCTCGCCATGGGCGCGGATGTACTCGGCATGCTCGATCAGCTTGCCGCGGAACAGCTGCAGGACGTGCGACGCCCGTCCGGTCAGGCCCGGCACCCGCTCGATCGCCGCCATCGCCAGGTGGTAGCGGTCCAGCTCGTTCATCACGACCATGTCGAACGGCGTCGTGGTGGTGCCTTCCTCGCGGAAGCCGTGGACGTGGATGTTGGCGTGGTTGGTGCGCTTATAGGTCAGCCGGTGGATCAGGTAGGGATAGCCATGGTAGGCGAAGATCACCGGCCGGTCGCTCGTGAACAGCGCGTCGAACTCCCGGTCGGTGAAGCCGTGCGGATGGGCCTCCCTCGGCTGCAGCGACATCAGGTCGACCACGTTCACCAGCCGGACCCGCAGCTCCGGCAGGTGCTTGCGGAGCAGGTCGACCGCCGCGATCGCCTCCAGTGTCGGCACGTCGCCGGCGCAAGCCATCACCACGTCGGGGGGACCTGCGCCGTCCTGGTCGTTGCTCGCGAACGACCAGATGCCGGCCCCGGCAGCGCAGTGACGCTTGGCCTCCTCCATCGTCAGCCACTGGGGTGCCGGCTGCTTGCCGGCCACGATCACGTTGATGCGGTTGTAGGTCCGCAGGCAGTGGTCGCCCACGACCAGGAGCGTGTTGGCGTCCGGCGGGAAGTAGGCGCGGACGATGTCGGCCTTCTTGTTGCAGACGAGGTCGACGAAGCCGGGGTCCTGGTGGCTGAAGCCATTATGGTCCTGCCGCCAGACATGGGAAGTCAGCAGGTAGTTCAGCGAGGAGACCGGCCGGCGCCAGGGCAGCTCGCTCGACACCTTCAGCCACTTGGCGTGCTGGTTGAACATCGAATCGATGATGTGGATGAACGCCTCGTAGCAGGAAAAGAAGCCGTGCCGGCCGGTCAGCAGGTAGCCCTCCAGCCAGCCCTGGCAGAGATGCTCGCTCAAGACCTCCATGACCCGGCCGTTGGCTGACAGCTTCACGTCATAGGGCTCGGTCTTCTCCAGCCAGACGCGGTCGGTGACCTCGAACACGGCGTCCAGGCGGTTGGACGAGGTCTCGTCCGGGCCCATGACGCGGAAGTTGCGGTTGTCCTCGTTCAGGCGGAACACGTCGCGCAGGAAGCCGCCGAGTGCGCGCGTGGCCGAGCCGGTCTCGGCACCGGGCTTGGTCACCTTCACCGCATGGTCGTCGAGCTTGGGCAGGCGCAGCTCGCGGCGCAGGAGGCCGCCATTGGCATAGGGCGTGGCCCCCATGCGCTTGGTGCCCTCAGGCGCGAGTGCTGCGAGTTCCGGCTGTAGCCTGCCGGTCCCGTCGAAGAGTTCCTCCGGGCGGTAGCTCTTCATCCAGGCTTCGAGCATGGCCAGATGCTCGTCGTTCTCGCGCACGCCGGACAGCGGCACCTGATGAGAGCGCCAGAACCCCTCGACCTTCAGGCCGTCGACCTCCTTGGGACCCGTCCAGCCCTTGGGACTGCGCAGCACGATCATCGGCCAGCGCGGGCGGGGCGGCTGGTCCTGGCCCTTCGCTTCCTCGCGGATCTGCGCGATCCTGCCCATGATCTCGTCCAGGGTCCTGGCCATGTCCCGGTGCATCTGCATGGGATCGTCACCTTCCACGAAGAAGGGCTCGTAGCCGTAGCCGACCATGAGCGAGCGCAGCTCGTCCTCCGCCATGCGGGCGAGCATGGTCGGATTGGCGATCTTGTAGCCGTTCAGGTGGAGGATCGGCAGGACGGTGCCGTCATGGACCGGGCTCAGGAACTTGTTGGAATGCCAGGAGGCCGCCAGCGCCCCGGTCTCCGCCTCGCCGTCGCCGATCACGCAGGCGACCAGCAGGTCCGGGTTGTCCAGGGCGGCACCATAGGCGTGCATCAGCGCATAGCCGAGCTCGCCGCCTTCGTGGATCGAGCCAGGCGTCTCCGGTGCGGCGTGGCTGGGGATGCCGCCCGGGAAGGAGAACTGCCGGAACAGCTTGCGCATGCCCTCGGCGTCCTGGGTGATGTCCGGGTAGACCTCGCTGTAGGTGCCTTCGAGGTAGGTGTTGGCCACCATGCCGGGGCCGCCATGGCCGGGACCGCAGATGTAGAGCACGTCGGTGCCGCGCTCGCGGATGAGGCGGTTGAGGTGGACGTAGACGAAGTTCAGGCCGGGCGTCGTGCCCCAGTGCCCGAGCAGCCTGGGCTTGATGTGGTCACGGTTCAGCCGCTCCTTCAGCAGCGGGTTGTCCAGAAGGTAGATCTGGCCGACCGAAAGGTAGTTGGCGGCACGCCAGTAGGTATCCAGCTGACGCAGCTGATCTTCCGGCATGGTGTCGTTCATCATGATGTTCCTTCCGCTGCACGCTCTGGCGGTCGATCCGGCGGCTGTCCCGGGAACCGGCCGGCCCGCCGGAAGCTCCCATCTTCCATCGGCCCCGTGTCGGTCCCACTTACGGCCAAGTGTTGCTGCAGTTGGTGTCAAGGATAAGGCATGAAGAACCCGGATCCCCGGTCCTGGATGTGGTCCGATGCCGTCGACATGCTCGCGCGGGCGGAACGGCTGCACCGGCAGACCTTCCGGCCGTCCCGGGGACAGGCGTCCTGTGCGCGCTGGGAGCCACCTGTCGACGTACTCGAAACCGAGCATGAACTCCTCGTACTGGCTGCGCTGCCCGGCGTCGACCCGGAGCACATCACGGTGACGATCAACAACGGGACGCTGCTCATCGCCGGCGAGCGGGTGCTGCCGCCGGAGTTGCGGTTCGCAAGGATCCACCGCCTCGAGCTGCCGCAGGGGCGGTTCGAGCGCGAGCTGGTCCTGCCATCCGGCCGTTTCGAGGTCGCCCGCCCGACGATGATCAACGGCTGTCTGGTGATCATCCTCCGCAAGCTCGCCTGACCGGGAAACGCTGCCATGAATCGCTTCCCCGAATTCGTCCGCATGCCAGAAGGCCAGCGCGCCCAGGGCGCCCCCACGATCGATCTTCCCCAGGACGCGCTGATCATCGTGCCGGTGCGCAACTTCGTCCTGTTCCCGGGCGTGGTGATGCCGGTCGTGGTCGGCCGCCCGGCCTCGATGGCAGCCGCCCAGGAAGCCGTGCGGCAGGGCCGCCCGATCGGCATCCTGATGCAGCGCGACCCGGAAGAGGCCGAGCCCTCGGCGATGAACCTGCATCGCATGGGCGTGGTCGCCAACATCCTGCGCTACATCACGGCTCCCGACGGCACCCATCACCTGATCTGCCAGGGCGAGCAGCGCTTCTATGTCGACAGCTTTCTGCGCGAGCAGCCGTTCATCGCGGCCACCGTGCGAAGGCTCGAGGAGCCCGAGCTGCGGACGCCGGAGATCGAGGCGCGATTCCTCCACCTGCAGCGCCAGGCCAGCGAGGCGCTGCAGCTCCTGCCGCAGACTCCGCCGGAGCTGGTGGCGGCCGTGAATGGTGCCAGCTCGGCCGGTGCCTTGGCCGATCTGGTCGCCGCCTATGTCGACGCGGATCCGGCCGAAAAGCAGGAGCTGCTGGAAACGGTCGACGTCACCGCGCGGATCGACAAGATCTCGCGGCTACTCGCCCAGCGTATCGAGGTGCTCCGCCTTTCCCAGGAGATCGGCCGGGCGACCAAGGCCTCGCTCGACGAGCGGCAGCGCGAGGTGCTGCTGCGCGAGCAGATGGCAGCGATCCAGCGCCAGCTGGGCGAAGGCGAAGGCGGCAAGGCCCAGGAGATCGCCGAGCTGAACGAGGCGATCGCCAAGGCGAACATGCCGGCCGAGGTCGACCAAGCCGCGCGCAAGGAGTTGCGCCGGCTGGAGCGGATGCCGGACGCCTCGGCCGAGTTCGGGATGATCCGCACCTATCTCGACTGGCTGATCGAGCTGCCCTGGAACATCCCAGAAGAGCAGCCGATCGACATCGCCGAGGCGCGCCGCATCCTCGACGAGGACCATTACGGCCTGGAGAAGATCAAGCAGCGGATCGTCGAGTACCTGGCGGTGCGCAAGCTGGCGCCCGAAGGCAAGGCGCCGATCCTGTGCTTCGCCGGCCCGCCCGGCGTGGGCAAGACCTCGCTCGGCCAGTCGATCGCACGCGCCATGGGCCGCAAGTTCGTGCGGGTCTCCTTGGGTGGCGTCCATGACGAGGCGGAGATCCGCGGCCATCGGCGCACCTATGTCGGCGCGCTGCCGGGCAACATCATCCAGGGCATCCGCAAGGCAGGTGCGCGCAACTGCGTGATGATGCTGGACGAGATCGACAAGATGGGATCGGGCGTCCATGGCGATCCGTCGGCAGCGATGCTGGAGGTGCTGGACCCCGAGCAGAACGGGACGTTCCGAGACAACTACCTGGGCGTGCCGTTCGACCTGTCGCGCGTGGTGTTCATCGCGACCGCGAACATGCTGGATACGATCCCGGGGCCGCTACGCGACCGCATGGAGATCATCAGCCTTGCCGGCTACACCGACGTCGAGAAGCTGCAGATCGCCAGGCGCTACCTGGTCCGCCGGCAGTTGGAGGCGAACGGGCTGAAGCCGGAGCAGGCCGAGATCACCGACGAGGCGCTGGCGGACATCATCCGCAACTACACCCGCGAGGCGGGCGTGCGCAGCCTGGAGCGGGAAGTCGGCCGGGCCCTGCGGCACGTCGCCGTGGGCATTGCCGAAGGTACGGCCAGCCATGCCACCATCGGCCCGGCGGATCTCCAGGAGCTGCTGGGGCCGGCACGGTTCGAGGACGAGGTCGCGATGCGGGTCAGCGTGCCCGGCGTGGCGACCGGCCTTGCCTGGACACCGGTGGGCGGCGACATCCTGTTCATCGAGGCCGCCCGCACGCCCGGCAATGGCCGGCTGATCCTCACGGGCCAGCTGGGCGAGGTCATGCGGGAAAGCGCGCAGGCGGCGCTCAGCCTGGTGAAGAGCCGCGCCACCCAGCTGGGCGTCGATTCCAAGCTGTTCGAGACGAACGACATCCATGTCCACGTCCCGGCCGGTGCGACGCCCAAGGATGGACCTAGCGCCGGCGTGGCCATGTTCACGGCGCTCACCTCGATCCTGACCGGACGCACGGTGCGCAACGACACCGCGATGACCGGTGAGATCAGCCTGCGCGGCCTGGTCCTGCCGGTCGGCGGGATCAAGGAGAAGGTGGTGGCGGCCGCCCGTGCGGGGCTGACCCGGGTGATGCTGCCCGCCCGCAACCGGCGGGACTTCGATGATATCCCCAAGGATGCGCGCGACCGGCTGGAGTTCATCTGGCTGGAGAAGGTCGACGACGCGGTGGCCGCCGCGATCGAGCCTGCGGAGGCACGGGAGCCCGAGCCGGTGAGCTGACGCCGCTCTTCGCTTTACAACGCCCTGCCGCCGCGGAAACCTGCGACCAGTGAAGGTTTACCGGGTGGCGGGGCGCAGATCCATGGCATCGGGCGACGGCGGGCACGCGGGATATACCAGCCGGATCGTGGGCACGGGTCGGGCCGTTGCCTCGGGCCTTTCCCGTCCTGGCTGGAGCGTCTCGCCGACCAGCGATGAGGTGATGGCCGACATCGCTGCGGTCGACGAGCAGCGGATGCGGCAGGACCGCCTCGACAAGCTGCGGGCGGAGCTGCGCATGCGCGACTATGCCGGCGCGCTGCTCTCGGATCCCATCAACATCCGCTATGCCACCGGTGCCCGCAACATGGCGATCTGGACCATGCGCGAGGGCGGCCGCTACGTGTTCGTGGCCACGGAAGGCCCGGTCGTGATGTTCGAGTTCGCGGCGACCCGGCATCTGGCCGAGGGCTTCGACACGATCGACGAGCTGCAGACCGGCACCGGCTGGAGCTACTTCATCGCCGGGCCCAGGGTGGCGGAGAAGGCGGCGACCTGGGCGGAAGAGGTAGCGAGCCTGATGGAGCGGCATGGCGGGCGCAACCGGCGCCTCGCCGTGGACCGCTGCAACCCGGCCGGCACCGCCTGCCTCTTGGCCCGTGGCATCCAGCTGTTCGATGCGCAGGAAGCGGTCGAGCAGGCCAGGATGGTGAAGTCGCCGGACGAGGTCACCTGTCTGCGCAATGCCATGGCGGTCTGCGACATCGCGGTGGACCGGATGCGCGCCAGCCTGCAGCCCGGCATCACCGAGAACCAGCTCTGGAGCGTGATGCATGACACGAACATCGCGCATGGCGGCGAATGGATCGAGTGCCGGCTGCTGGCGTCGGGCCAGCGCACCAATCCCTGGTTCCAGGAATGCTCCGACCGCGTGATCGAGGCCGGCGACATCGTGGGGTTTGACACGGACATGGTGGGCCCGCACGGCTACCTCGCCGACATCTCACGCTCCTATGTCTGCCCTGGCCGGCGGCCCAGCGACGAGCAGCGCTCGCTCTACGAGATCGCCCAGGAGCAGGTGCTGCACAATGCCGGCCTGCTCCGCCCGGGCCTCACCTTCCGCGACTTCATCGACCGCGCTTGGAAGGTACCCGAGGCTTTCATCGCCAACCGCTACATGACGCTCATCCACGGGGTCGGCATGGTCGACGAGTTCCCGGGCATCGTCTACGCGCAGGACTTCGCGGACTGGGGCTATGACGGAGTGTTCGAGGAGAACATGGTCGTGTCGGTGGAAAGCTATATCGGCGCGCAAGGCGGCGCCGAGGGCGTGAAGCTCGAGCAGCAGGTGCTCGTCACGGCCGGCGGTGCCGAGATCCTGTCCCGCTCGCCGTTCCTGGATGCGATCGAGCCCTGATCCGGCCGCCTGCCCGCGATGATCTCACCTTGCCACTGATCGCGCTCGGGTTAATGTCTATGCCCGTCGAAGATGGCGGAGAATGGGAGGACATGACATGGCAGCCAATGGACATCACGACAGTGCGTGCTGCGGCCCGGGCTATGCGTCACCCAAGGCGGCGATGGCAGCGCCGCGCGAGAAGCTTCTCTACGTGATCGGGCTGTATACCGGCACCAGGGTCGATGCGCCGGATTATCTCGCCACGGTCGACGTCGACCCGGCAAGCCCGTCCTGTGGCAAGGTGATTCACCGGCTGGAGATGCCGAACAAGGGCGACGAGCTCCACCATTTCGGCTGGAACGCCTGCTCGTCCTGCCACGGCGATGCCTCGGCCGAACGGCGCTTCCTGGTGGTGCCCGGCTTCAAGTCGAGCCGCATCCACATCATCGACGTGGCGGATGCGCGCGCACCCGTCATGCACAAGGTGATCGAGCCCGAGGAGGTCATCGCCAAGACCGGCCTGACCGCACCCCACACGGTGCACTGCCTGGGCAAGGAGATCATCATCTCCATGCTGGGCAACGCCGAGGGCGAGGGTCCGGGCGGCTTCCTCACCATGGACCAGGACTTCAACGTGACCGGCCGCTGGGAGAACGACCTCACCGGCATGAAGTACGGCTACGACTTCTGGTACCAGCCGCGCCACAACGTGATGGTGTCGTCCGAGTTCGGCGCGCCCAACGCCTTCTTCAAGGGCTTCAGCCTGGAGGACGTCGCGGCCGGGCGCTACGGGCAGCGGCTGCACTTCTGGGACTTCGAGGGCAAGCGGATCGAGAAGAGCCACGATCTGGGGGCCGACGGCCTGGTGCCGCTGGAGGTGCGCTTCCACCATGACCCGGCCAGCACGCATGGCTATGTCGGCGTGGCCCTCTCCTCCAACGTCTGGCACTGGCACAAGAACGGCG
>NZ_DATAGQ010000224.1:0-7670 GCF_036263595.1 Geminicoccus sp.
CATCAGCGTCGACTTGCCGGCGCCGTTCTCCCCAACCAGACCGTGTACTTCCCCGCGCCGCAGGTCGAAGTCGATGCCCGTGAGCGCGGTGACGCCCCCGAACTGCTTGCCGATCCCGTGCATCTCCAGGATCGGTGTTCCACCTGCAACGCTCATCGAGCCGCCCGACTCCTGTTCGCTGGACAAGCACATGGCCGGTGTCAGCCACCGGCCATGTGCGACGAGGTCAGATCAGGAAGTGGTTCTGCATCCAGAGCATGCCTTCGGCATTGTTCTTGGTGACCACCGGCCCGTCCGTGATGATGTGCTTGGGAATGCCCTCGCCGGTCTTCTCGCCGGCGACGACCGCCGCCACGCCGGCCACGATCGCACCGCCATGGATGCGGCAGGAGGGATTGCGGACCGTCGCGTGCATGCGGCCGTCGATGACCGCCTCGATCGCCGGCGGCATGGCGTCGACGCCGCCCACCAGGATCTTGTCGCGGCCACGCGCCTTCATGACGTTCTGGGCCGCCAGCGCCATGTCGTCATTGTGGAAGAACGCCGCGGTGATGTCGGGGTGCTTGGTGAGCAGGCTGTCCCAGATGCGGGTGGCCTTGGTCACGTCCCAGTCGGCCGGCTGCTCGTCCAGGACCTGGATGTCCGGGAACTTCTCGACGACCGACTTGAAGCCGCGCGCACGGCCCTGCGCACCGGTATGGCCGAGGGCGCCCTGGGTCATCACGATGGTGCCCTTGCCGCCCATCGCATCGACCAGCGCCTGGGTGACGGCAGCACCCATGAACTCGTTGTCGGGGGCCAGGAAGCTGTGGACGTTGATCTGGTCGAGCGGCGCGATCAGCGTGTCCATGTCGATGACGGGCGTGCCACCGTCGATCATGCGCTTGACCGGGTCGGTCAGCGTGCCGATGCCGAACGCCTGGATCGCCACGAAGTCCCACTTCTGCGACGCCATGTTGTCGATGGCGGCCCGCTGCTTGGGCGCCGACAGCTCGCCGTCGAACCAGGTGACCTCGACGTTGAACAGCTTGCCCCAGAACTCGGCAGCCTGCTTGCCCTGGGCGCACCAGGTCGCCTGCAGGCCGGCATTGGAGAACGCCGCCTTCAAGGGTTTCTCGGAGCGGCCCATCTCCTGGGCCATCGCCGCCGCCACGAACGGATCGGTGCCCATGCCGCCGAGCAGGGCCGCGGCGGCGGCACTCGAGCCGGCGACCTTGGTAATGAACGAGCGACGTGTATCCGGCGTGACGCCGATCTTCCGGGTCATTGGTTGCAACCTTCCCTGATGGCGGTCTCACCGGACCGCTCCCACGCAAGTCTTGGTCGAGCCTGCATTTCTTGGCAAGCCGTCCTGCGACCCGTCACACGCAAAAGTCATACTTAAATGCCTGCACCTGAGGGTGCCTGCATGGCGACACGTCTTGCAGCGCAACGAGGCGGCCGGCATCCACTGGACGGCACTGGCACTTCCCGTGATGCGGGACTGCCGAGCGTGAAGGAGCATCGTCCAGCCGTGGCGACCATGTCCCCGCTGTTCCGGTCGAGCGAGCCCGGGGCTCTTGCTGCGGATCCGATGCCGGCAGCAGCTGTGCGCCCGGCCGCCGATGCCGCTCCCGACATTCTCCTGCTGCCAGGGGATCCAGGCCCGGCCGGCGGCATGGCCGCCGCGCTGTCGCCGCTCGTCGACCACGCCGCGGGACGCATCCTTGCGACGCCGCCCAACAGCCAGATTCAGCCCCCGTGTCATCCGTCACGGCTGTCCTGGCCAGTCCTTCGGTGCCTGGGCAGCGGCACCATCTCGACCGTGGTGGTCGCCGACGGAATGGCGGATGGCTGGCTGGCCCGGCCGCTCACGCAGGCGTTCGGCCTGCGGGTCATCGTCCACCTGTCGGCGACAGCAGGCTACGCTGCCCTTCACCCCGCGATCGCCCATGCCGACCGGCTCATCACCCGTTCCAGGTTCGCGAGGAACCTGCTGGCTCGCCGGCATGGGCTGGCAGCGGGCCGGATCGCCATCCTCCCTTATGGCGTGGACGCCATGGCCTTCACGCCGGTGGCGCCGTCCGATGCGAGCCGGCCGCCGGTCGTCTTGTCCGTGGCCGACCTGCTCCCGGGCAGCGGGATGGACCGCGTGCTGCGGTCGCTGCCCCGCCTGCGCGAGAAGCTGCCAGCGCTGCGCTGCCGCATCATCGGCGACGGGCCGGACCGTGCCGCCCTGGAAGGGCTGGCGGCGGAGCTCCGGCTGGGCGGAGTCGTCCGCTTCCTGGGCCATCTCCCGGGCGAGCTCATGCCGGCCTTCTATGCCGACGCCGACCTGTTCGTCCTGCCAAGCCCCGGCGACGAGGATGGCTGTACCGGCAGTACGGCCCTGCTGCATGCCGCCGCCGCCGGACTTCCCATCGTCGCGACGGACGGGGGCAGCACGCCGGAGATCGTCAAGGAGGGGGAGAATGGCCTGCTGGCGGGCGGCAACGACCCCGAGGAACCGGCCGACCTGGCCCTGCTGATCCTGACCAACCCGGCCCTCGCCCGCACGATGGGCCATCGCGGCCGGGCAGTCGCCCGCGCCCATGACTGGGCTGCGGTGGCCGAGCGATTCCTCGCTATCTGCGACGGTCGTGCCTGACGGGCCGCAGCGTGCGGCGCTGGCCCAACGCGTCCAGCAACTGGCGCAGGAGGAAGATCGCCAGCCAGCCGAGCCCGGCGCCGGAGACATTGGTCACGATGTCGTCGACCGATGGCACCCTGCCCGGGACGGTCAGCTGCGTGAACTCGATCATGCCGCTGACGCCGAGGCCCGTGGCCAGGACGGAGAAGATCGTGGCGCCCGGCCAGATCGCGGCCACCATGCCAAGCGGCACGAAGCCTGCCACGTTCTGATAGGCGTCGACCGTGCGCAGGTCCTGGAACAGGTTCAGCCGCGGCTCGCGGGAAAGGAAGAAGATCCGCGAAGGCCTCGTCAGCTCGCCCGGCTGCAGCAGGTCGATCGTCCTCCCGTCGACCACGACCTCCGCCCGCGTGATCTCGCCCAGGAAGTAGCGCCGCACGTTCAGATCGCTGCCCAGCGCGACGTCGTAGCTGGAGACCCAGCGCCTGCGCGGATCGCGCGGGTAGTCACGCTCGATGACGGTCTCGCCATCTACCGCGACGGTCAGGCGCGGCCCGACCAGCTCCAGTTCGATAGCGACCGGCACGCCGGTGTCGAATACATCCTGCACCCGGATGGGCGGCCCGCCGTCCAGGCTGGTCCCCCTGGCCCGCAGATGGATCAGCAGGTCGTCGCGGTTGCGGTCGATCGTCAGGAGCCGGCCCTGGGAGCCATGTGTCAGGGCGAACAGGCGGCCGAGGAAGCGGGGGTGCGGATCTGCCGGGGTCGCTTCCAGGTGCACGGCCAGCGGCGCTCCGGCGACGACCTCTCTCAGCCAGTCGGGGCCGCCATAGCTGCGCAGCAGGCCAGGCTCGGCGAAGATCGCGTGCCCGTCCGCCGCGACCTCGACCTGGTTGCGGACCTGGCGCGGCAGCTGCCAGTGCAGCGGCCAGAACACGGCGACGAAGTAGCTGACCAGCACGACGACCAGCGCAGCGATGCGCACGCTGGGCGTGAGCACCGCGCTGATCTCTTCGTGCACCAGGAACCGCTCGAGCAGGCGCCGCGGGTGGTGCGCCCGCAGCTGGGCCCGCAGGGCAGCCGGAAGCCGGCTCCAGAAGCGGCGCCGGGCAGGCGCCGCCTTGGACCCGGCCGGGTCGTTCAGGAGAGGGCCTTGGCGAGCTGCTTGTCGAGTGCGTCCAGGAAGCCCGTGGTGGTCTGCCAGGGCTGGTCCGGGCCGATCAGCACGGCCAGGTCCTTGGTCATCTGCCCGCCTTCGACCGTGTCGATGCAGACCTTCTCCAGGGTCGCGGCGAACTGCTCGACCTCCGGCGTGCCGTCGATCTTGCCGCGATAGGTGAGCCCGCGGGTCCAGGCGAAGATGGACGCGATCGGGTTGGTCGAGGTCTGCTTGCCCTTCTGGTGCTCGCGGTAGTGGCGGGTGACCGTGCCGTGCGCGGCTTCCGCCTCGATCGTGCCGCCGTCGGGCGTCATCAGCACCGAGGTCATCAGGCCCAGCGAGCCGAACCCTTGAGCCACCGTGTCGGACTGCACGTCGCCGTCATAGTTCTTGCAGGCCCAGACATAGCCGCCAGACCACTTCATCGCGCAGGCGACCATGTCGTCGATCAGCCGGTGCTCGTAGGTGGTGCCGGCCGCCTTGAACTTGTCGGCGAACTCGGCGTCGAACACTTCCTGGAACAGGTCCTTGAAGCGCCCGTCATAGGCCTTGAGGATCGTGTTCTTCGTCGAGAGATAGAGCGGCCACTTGCGCTGCAGCGCATAGTTCATCGACGCCCGGGCAAACTCGCGGACCGATTCGTCCAGGTTGTACATGGCCATGGCCACGCCCGAGGCCGGGAAGTCGTAGACCTCGTGCTGGATGGGCGCCCCGCCGCCTTCGGGCTGGAAGGTGATGGTGAGCTTGCCCTTGCCCGGGATCCTGAAGTCGGTGGCGCGGTACTGGTCACCGAAGGCATGGCGGCCGATCACGATGGGCTGGGTCCAGCCCGGGACCAGGCGCGGCACGTTCTTGCAGATGATCGGCTCGCGGAAGATGGTCCCGCCCAGGATGTTGCGGATCGTCCCGTTCGGGGACTTCCACATCTTCTTGAGCTTGAACTCCTCGACGCGCTGCTCGTCCGGCGTGATCGTGGCGCACTTCACGCCGACATTGTGCTTCTTGATCGCCTCGGCGGCATCCACCGTCACCTGGTCGTTGGTGGCGTCGCGGTGCTCCACGCCCAGGTCGTAGTAGAGCAGGTCCACGTCCAGATAGGGCAGGATCAGCTTGTCCTTGATCATCTGCCAGATGATCCGGGTCATCTCGTCGCCGTCGAGCTCGACGATCGGATTCTTGACCTTGATCTTCGCCATGGATGGCTCCTCTTGCCGCCGGTCCGATACGTCGCCCGCGCGTTCATGTGCGCGCCTTCTAGCTAGGCTTAGGGTCAGGTTTCAACGCTCACCGCCCATGGCTGCGTCCAGACCGGCCGTTCAGGCGGCGTTCCAGAGCGCGTCCTTGATCCCTGCGACGAAACGTGCGTGCGCCGCCAGTTCCTGTGCCGTCGGCGCGTGCGGACGCGGTTCGCGGACCGGCCGGTCCGAACGCATGGCCAGCCCGCCGCCACGCGAGACCTCCATGGAAAAACCCAGGTTGGCCTGCCGGCCGCCCAGGAGATTGACGTAGACCTCGGCCAGCAACTCGCAGTCCAGGAGCGCCCCGTGGAACAGCCGGGCCGAGTTGTCGACCGAGAAGCGCCGGCACAAGGCGTCCAGGCTCGCCGGGGCACCGGGGAACTTGCGCTGGGCCATCATCAGCGTGTCGACCGCTCGCTCGAACCGGATCTCCGGCCGGCGGGCCCGGGCCAGCTCGTGATTGATGAACCGCATGTCGAACGAGGCGTTGTGGATGACCAGCGGGTCGTCGCCGATGAATGCCAGGAAGTCGTCGGCGATCTGCTTGAACCGCGGCTGCCCGACCAGCTTGTTCGCGGTGATGCCGTGGATGCGCGCCGCCTCCTCCGGGACGTCCCGTTCCGGATCGATCAGCGTATAGAAGGTCTTGCCCGTCGGCACCTGGTGGACGAGCTCCAGGCAGGCGATCTCAAGGATCCGGTGCCCCTCGCGCGGATTGAGGCCGGTCGTTTCGGTGTCGAGGACGATCTCACGCATGTCAGGTTCTTTCGCTCAGCCGGGCGGCATTGCCATAGCTATGTGGCCATACCAGCGGCTTGGCCAAGGCAAGCTCGTCCAGGAAGGCGACCAGCCGGCGCTGCACCGCGCCCCGGTCGAAGCCGGAAGGGATGAACAGGTCTGCGCGCCGCCGCTTGACCGCGGTCGGCACCTGCTGCGCGCGGATGCGGGACAGGCGCTCCGGCGTCATTCCCGGGCGCCGCAGGGCACGTTGCTCCTGAAGCGCATCGGAGCAGCCGACGGCCACCACCTTGTCGACCCGCCGCTCGCCGGCCGTCTCGAACAGGAGCGGAATGTCGAGCACGACCACGGGAAAGCGCAGCCGCGCGGCTGCCTCGAGGAATGCCCGCTCGCTCGCTCGCACCGGGGGATGGACGATCGCCTCCAGTCGCCGGAGCTTCGTCGTGTCCCCGAACACGGCGCGCCCGAGGGCTGCCCGGTCGATGGAGCCATCCGCCGCCTGCACGCCGTCAAAGGCGGCCGCGACGGCGGCGACCGCCGCCCCGCCCGGCCGGAACAGCGCATGCACCGCCTGGTCGGCATCGAAGACCGGCACGCCCATGGCGCGGAACAGGGCAGCCACATGGCTCTTGCCGGTCGCGATCGAGCCGGTCAGGCCGATCAGCAGCATGGCGGGTCCAGCTTCATGGCTTCAGCACTCCCTGGTCGCGCAGCGCCTGCAGCAGGGGCAGCAGGGGCAGCCCCAGGATCGTGAAGAAGTCGCCGCTGATCCTCGAGAAGAGCTGCGCGCCCTCGCCTTCCAGGTGATAGCCCCCGACCGACTGGCAGACCTCGGCCCCAACGGCCGCCACGTACTCGTCCAGGAACCTGTCGGAGAACGGCCGCATCCAGAGGTCGGCATGGGCCACATGGTGCCAGATCCGGCTGCCCGAGCGGAACAGGACCGCAGCGCTCCACAGCCGGTGCTTCCTGCCCCGCAGGAGGAGGAGCTGCCGGCGGAGGCCCTCGACGGTTTCGGGCTTGTCCAGCCAGGCCCCCTCCACCTCCAGCATCTGGTCCGCGCCCAGCACCAGCACGTCGCCCCCGTAGCGCACCGCCACCCGCTCGGCCTTGATCTCGGCCAGCGCCACGGCCGTGTCCTCCGCCGTCACGCCCTCGGCCCGCAGCGCTTCCTTGACCTCGAACTCGTCGACCGAGGCGCTGTCGGTGTCAAAGCGCAGCCCGGCCGCCTCCAGCATCCGGATGCGGGCTGAACTTCTGGAAGCCAACACCAGCGGCGGCGAGGAATCGATCATCATCGGGTGCGACTATCCGGTTCTGGCAGGGATGCTCGTTAATAGGGAAGGCGCAGGCTGGCCCGCAGGCCGCCCAGCGGCGACCGGCCAAGCTCGATGTCCCCGCCATGGCCGAGGGCGACATCCCGGGCGATGGTGAGGCCCAGCCCCACCCCGCCTGTCGACCGTCGCCTTGCCGGGTCGAGGCGGGTGAAGGGCTGGAAGACCTTGTCCCGCTCGTCGTCGGGGATGCCCGGACCATCGTCGTCCACCTGCACCGTCACCGCCTTGTCGCCGACCTCGAGCCCGAGCCGCACCCGCCTGCCATGGCGGGCGGCATTGTCGACCAGGTTGGACAGGCAGGAGCGAATGGCCAGTGGCCTGAGGGTCAGCTTCACCGGCGGTCCCTGCACCAGATCCACCTCGACCCCGTCCCTGCGCGCCCGATCGGCCATGTCGCTCAGCAGGGCCTGCAGATCGACCGGCTCCGGCGGCTCACGGCCCTCGCCGCGAACGAAGCCGAGATAGGCGTCCACCAGCCGCTGCATTTCCTCGACATCGCCCATCAGGTCGGCCACGCCCGGCTGGTCCTTGGGCATCATCGCCAGTTCCAGCTTCATGCGGGTGAGCGGCGTGCGCAGGTCGTGGCTGAC
>NZ_DATAGQ010000225.1:0-37137 GCF_036263595.1 Geminicoccus sp.
ATGTGATGACGTCAGAGGCAGCGGATCACCATCAAGGCCAGGAGCCTCACCGCTCCAGCGACAGGCCGGATAGATCTGCGCATCCAATGCCGCCGACGGCACCAGAACACCTTGCGGCGGGGGGCGTCCATAGATTGTTGACGCGGATACCGTGCGGCCCGATCCCCAGGGCGATGGCGGCGATCCATGGGGTCGATTCCCGCCTTGCTGGCCGAATAGGCGGAAGTGCCGAGCCTGGCGGCCGTCGGCAGGAAGGACGATGTGTTCACGATCGCGCCGGACCGACCGGAGGGAATTATGGCGCGCAAAGCCGCGTGGATCTTCAGCCACGGGCCTTTGAGGTAGATGGCGATGATCTCGTCGAAGTCGGCCTCGGCCCTTCGGACGATCGCCCGACGTGAACCTTGGATATCCGCTTGTTGAAGACGTGGGCGAGCCGCTCGAACTGGCCGATCGTGCGGACAGTTATGCCGTTCACGTCATCCGCAGTGGAGACGTCTCCTGCCGCAACCATTGCCTCGCCTCCGGCGGCGCGGATCATGTCCGCAGTGGCGGCCAAGGGCGGCCCTGCTCGACCAGGCGAAGCGGGCCGTGACGGTGACCGAGGCCGATGCCCGCCCCCCTTTAAGACTTGGCACCGGCACTCGCGCTGCTGGATGACGCCACCGCCACAGTCGGTACTCCCGAGGATGCTCCCATGGGGCTTGTGCAATTGGGCGCAACACGGCTCGCCATCCAGATGTTCGTCGCGCCGACGATTGAGCAGCTCGCACGCGGCTGCCCGCATGTGACGCTCGACCTCCGCACAGTCGAGCGGCCGGGCGACCTGATCTAGGGGTTCGGTCTCGGTATCAAGCTTGGCAATGAGGTGCCGCAGGAAATGGTGGCGGTGACGAAACCGCTCACAACCGCAGTTGCCGGCTCGCCCGGCTGTTTGGCCGCCTATCCTCTTCCCAGCTTCGCGCACCATCAGCGCATCGGCTGCCGCAGCGGACCTGGAGGCCCAGGTTGCCGCTGGTGTTTCGAACGCGCTGGCGAGACGGTCACGCTCGACGTCGACGGCACGTTCGTGACCAACGACGCATGACCTCATGCTGCGCGCCGCGCTCAGCGGAATTGGCTTGTGGCATGGCACCGACCACATGGCGCGATCGATAATCGATGAGAGACGTCTGCTGCGGGGGGCTGGCGGACTGGTCGCTGGCCTGTCCGTGATCTCGCCTCTGTACGCTCCAGCCCCGCCGCTGCTGCTGAACCACTGCTCGTGAGGTTTGGCATCGCGAAGCGGGTGAGCCGCTAGCGGCCAATCTCGTCATCGTGTGCTACTTTAATGGTGATATAGCAGAAGTCGGCGGGGAAGATGGGCAGGTGCAGGCACGACGAGTTGCCGCCAACAACCTGCCCACTGCCGTCATGCCTTACGCGAAGCCTGATCGACGTCGCGGACAGCGCCGCGTGCGGCGCTGGTCGTGAACGCCGCATAGGCGCGCAGCGCTGTCGACACCTTCCTGTCCCGCTTCCCCGGCTTCCATGCCGCGTCGCCTCTGGCCAGCATGGCCGCACGCCGCTTCGAAATCACATCCTCGTCGACCCTTAGGCTGATGATCCTGCTCGGGATGTCGATCTCGATGATATCGCCTTCCTCGACCAAACCGATGAGACCGCCTTCCGCGGCTTCCGGCGAGACATGGCCGATGGAGAGACCCGAGGTGCCGCCGGAGAAGCGGCCGTCGGTAATGAGCGCGCAGGCTTTGCCCAGGCCTTTCGATTTCAGGTAGCTCGTCGGGTAGAGCATCTCCTGCATGCCGGGCCCACCGCGCGGCCCCTCGTAGCGGATGACCACCACGTCTCCTGCCGCGACCTTGCCCGTCAGGATGCCGCTCACGGCTGCATCCTGGCTCTCGAAAACACGGGCGGGGCCGGAGAACACCAGGATGCTTTCGTCGACACCTGCAGTCTTCACGATGCAACCGTCGACAGCCAGGTTGCCCTTCAGGACAGCGAGCCCGCCATCCTTCGAGAAGGCGTGCTCGACATCGCGGATCACGCCTCTCTCCCGGTCGAGGTCGAGTTCCTTCCAGCGGCGGTTCTGACTGAAAGCCACCTGTGTCGGCACACCCCCGGGCGCGGCGCTGAAGAAGGTGCGGACCATCTCGTTCTGGGTGCGGCGCACATCCCAACGCTCCAGCGCCTTGCCGAGGCTGGCGCTGTGCACCGTTGGCACGTCCGTCCGTAGCAGACCCCCCCGGTCCAGTTCACCCAGGATCGCCATCACGCCGCCAGCGCGATGGACGTCCTCCATGTGAACGTCAGACTTGGCGGGTGCTACCTTGGAAAGGCAGGGGACGTGCCGGGAAAGGCGGTCGATGTCCGCCATGGTAAAGTTCACGCCCGCCTCGTGGGCGGCGGCCAGCAGGTGCAGCACCGTGTTCGTGGAGCCTCCCATCGCGATGTCCAGGCTCATGGCGTTCTCGAACGCGGCGAAGCTCGCAACCGAGCGTGGCAGCACGCTGGCGTCTTCCTGCTCATAGAACCGCCGGGTGATGTCGACGACGAGGTGGCCGGCTTCGAGAAACAGACGCTCACGATCCGCATGGGTCGCCAGAACGGAGCCATTGCCCGGCAATGACAGGCCGAGCGCCTCGGTCAGGCAGTTCATGGAGTTCGCGGTGAACATGCCCGAGCAGGAGCCGCAGGTCGGGCAGGCGGAGCGCTCGATCGTCGCGACCTCGGCATCGGTCATCGTCTCATCGGCGGCGGCAACCATTGCGTCCACCAGATCGAGAGCGACCTCCTTTCCCTTGAGAACCACCTTGCCGGCTTCCATCGGACCGCCGGAGACGAAGACGGTCGGGAGGTTCAGGCGCAGCGATGCCATGAGCATGCCGGGCGTGATCTTGTCGCAGTTGGAGATGCAGACCAACCCGTCCACGCAGTGCGCATTGGCCATGTACTCTACGCTGTCCGCGATCAGCTCACGTGACGGCAGGCTGTAGAGCATCCCGTCGTGCCCCATCGCGATGCCGTCGTCGACCGCGATCGTGTTGAACTCCTTCGCGACTCCGCCTGCCCGCTCGATCTCACGGGCGACGAGCTGGCCCAGATCCTTCAGATGGACGTGACCCGGCACGAACTGGGTGAACGAGTTCACCACCGCGATGATCGGCTTGCCGAAATCCGCATCCTTCATGCCGGTAGCGCGCCAAAGGCCGCGAGCTCCGGCCATGTTGCGACCATGGGTGGACGTACGAGAACGGTAGACGGGCATGGGAAATCTCTAGTCGGATGAACGTGCTGAAGGGCGGCTGTGCACGCCAGGGTAGGCTGAACCTTGCAACTCAGCCAGCCAAAGCGGCGAACAGGTGATGGTCACGATCCACATTGCTCACACGCGCTCGGCCACCCCCTGAACGAAATCGTACCGCGCTTCCGGTGTATGAATGGCACCCTCCGTCCGCAGCAGCGAAGAGTAGAGCGTGAAACCGCTGATGCTGAACGGCTCCGATCGATACAGGCTCAGGCGCTTGAGGAACGACCCGAACCGGCTTTCAGGCAGCGGCGCCCGGATCCTGGCGATGGTCAGGTGGGGCGCATATTTGCGAGGATCTGCAGGGATGCCTAGGCTCGCCAGATGGCGATCGACGCGACGCTTGAGTGTCTGCAATCCCTCGCTCGGCGCCACGCCCAGCCAAAGCGTGGTCGGCTGACCGCGTGGCGGGAAGTGACCGACGCCCTGGAGCTGCAGATCGAACGGGGGAGCCGAGACATCGGCCAGCGCCTCGCCTATCTCCTCGAACGTGGCATGATCCACCTCTCCGATGAACCGGAGGGTCACGTGCAGGTCGTCTGCGTCGGTCCATCGGACGTCGGGCAGGCCGACACATAGACGGTCGACCTGATCGACCACGTCCTCCGGCAGGTCGAGCGCGATATAGATTCGCGGCATGAATCGACCTCGCTCCAGATGAGTGACGGGCGGTCTTCTAGAGGATCGCTGGGTGCTTGCCAAACGCAGGGAGCGTCCCTACCAACCCTTCCGATGCTCCCGCCGGCCCCGACGAGGGGCGCTGCCAGGACTCGGCGCCAAGGAAAAAAGATCTTGTCCGATGCATTGATCCGAGAGGTCCAAGAAGACCTGCAGCGCGAACGAGCTCTGGCGCTAGCACGGCGCTATGGCGGCTATGTCATCGGGCTGGCGCTGGCGGCCGTCGTGGCCACGGCTGGATATGTGGGGTGGACCAACTGGCAGCAAGGTGTGCGGGCCGAGGAGTCGGCCAAGCTGCTGAGCGCCGTCGGAACGCTCGACAAAGGTGAGGCCGGACAAGCGTTGCCCGAGCTCCTGGCCGTAGCCCAGGAAAGTTCGGATGGCGTCGCGGAGATCGCACGGCTGCAGGCGGCCCAGGCAGCCAGCCGCGACGGCAAGACCGACGAGGCCGTCAACATCCTTGAGACGGCCGTGCAGGAAGGCCCGGGTGATGCCATCCTGAAGGAGGCAGCCCAGATCGCGGCGATCGGCCGACGACTGGACAGCGGGGATCCGGCAGCGCTGGCGGCGGAGCTGGAACCATTGACGGGGGGAGATCGGGCATTCCGGCACCAAGCCCGCGAGTTTCTGGCCCTCGTCAAGGTCCGTGGTGGCGACCGCGAAGCCGCCAAGACGATCCTGGACAATGCCATCGACGACGCAAGCATCCCGGCAGGCGCCCGTGCGCGTCTGACGGAGCTGCGCGCGGCGCTGGAGGCGATAGCTTGACCACCGCCCCGCGACCGCTGGGTCGCCGCACGCTCCTTGGTGTTTCGCTGGCCGCCACGAGCCTGTTCCCCGGCTGCAGCTGGTTTGGCGAAGAAGAAAAGCCGCGCCTGCCGGGCGACCGCAAGCCGGTCCTGCTACTCGATGAAGGGGTGAAGGCGGATCCGGGCTTGGCGAGCATGCAGATCACCCTTCCCCCGCCCGTCCGGAACAGCGACTGGGCGCAGGCTGGCGGCAACCCGACGCACGCCAACTATCATTTGGATGCCGCGGACTCCCTGGCGCCCGTCTGGGACATCTCGATCGGGCGCGGTGCCGGGACCGATGCCTTTCTGAACCCGCCGGTGATCGCCAACGGTACAGTCTATGCCGTCGATGGCGATGTGGAGGTCTCGGCCATCGACGCAGCCACGGGGGACAAGCGCTGGACCTCACAGCCGGAAGAGCTTCCCTATGCGGATCGATTGAACGGCGGCGGCATCGCGTTCGACGGTGGTCGCCTGTATCTGGCGACTACCAAGGGGGTGCTGATCTGCCTCGATGCCGGGTCAGGCAACGAGATCTGGCGGCGTGACGTCCGATCGCCGCTGAGGGGTTCGCCAGCGGTCGTGGATGGCCGTGTGCTGGTCATCAGCGCCGACAACCAGTCCTTCGCTCTAGATGGGCAGACCGGGGAACTCGTATGGCAGCATACGGCACCTGGCGAGATCGCCGCCATTCTGGGTGGGTCGACGCCTGCAGCAGCGCAGGGCATCGTCATCGTTCCGTACTCTTCAGGCGAAGTGAACGCGCTCTCGCTTGAAACGGGCATCCCGATCTGGACGGAGACGGTTCTCCGGCCCCGCCGCACCCTGGCGATCGCTGCAATCAGCGACATTGATGGGCTGCCCGTCATCGACCGCGACCGCGTCTTCGTGGGTGGCACTGGCGGCGAAATCGCCGCCTTCGATCTCGCCAGCGGTGGCCGCATCTATGAACTGACGGCCGCGACCGAGCAGACGCCATGGCCTGCCGGCGACTTTGTCTATCTGTTGAGCGACCGGGGCGAAGTGATCTGCATGCTGCGCCAGAACGGTCTGGTGCGCTGGGTCAGTGCCCTACCGAGAGAGCGCGAAGAAGACACCTCGGGTGATGCGCTGATCAAGTGGCACGGGCCGGTGCTGGTCCGGGACCGCCTGCTGGCCGGCAGCTCGGACGGCGAGCTGGTATCAGTCTCACCATATACGGGCGAGATCCTGGGCCGGCTGCAGGTGGGAGCGCCCATCCGTCAGCCGCCCATCGTTGCCGACGGGTCCATCTATCTCTTGACTGAAGACGGAACCCTGCACGCTTATCGATGATGTCGAGCCAGAGCGTCATTTGGCCGGCAGGAAACAGTCACCGTGTTCACCATTGCTATCCTTGGCCGCCCCAATGTGGGCAAGTCGACCCTGTTCAACCGCTTGGTCGGTCGGCGGCAGGCGATCGTGCACGATCAACCCGGTGTCACCCGCGATCGGCTGGAAGCTGATGGCAAGCTCGGTCATCTGCGCTTCAAGGTGATCGATACGGCGGGGCTGGATGTTGGTGGGGAGGATACGCTGGAGGGCCGTCTGCGGGCGCAAACCCTGGCGGGCCTGGACCAGGCGGACTTGGGCATCTTCCTGATCGACGCGCGCGCCGGGCTCACGCCGCTGGACCATGAGGTGGCGCGGCTTCTGCACCGTACCAAAAAGCCGATCGTCCTCTTGGCCAACAAGTGCGAGGGAAGACAGGCAGAGATCGACGCCAGCGAAGCCTGGTCGCTGGGTTTGGGCCAGCCGATCCCGATTTCGGCTGAGCATGGCGAGGGCATGTCGGATCTGTTCGACATCATCGCACGCCATGCGCCGACTGAGCCTGAAGAAGCCGACGAGGCCGACGAGCCGCTGCCCGAAGATGTTCCCGATGATCAGCCAGCAGCACCGGAACTAGGCGCTGATAAGGCCATCCGGCTTGCGATCGTGGGCCGGCCCAATGTCGGCAAGTCGTCGCTCGTCAACAGATTGATCGGCGACGATCGCCTGCTGACCGGTCCAGAACCCGGCCTTACCCGTGATTCGGTAGCCCTGTCCTGGACCGATCGCGGACGATCGTTCGAGCTCATCGATACCGCCGGCTTGAGGCGCAAGGCCCGGATCGAGGAGCGGCTGGAGCGTATGTCCGTCTCCGCGACTGTTCAGGCACTGAAGTTCGCGCATGCTGCCGTGCTTGTCGTAGATGCCACCCAGCCCCTGGAAGTCCAGGACCTGACGATCGCCGACCTGGTTACGCGGGAAGGCCGCGCGATGGTCGTGGCCATCAATAAATGGGACCTGATAGAAGATCCGGCAGCGGCTCTGAAGGAGATCCGGGGCAGGCTGGAGGACAAGCTGGCTCAGCTGCCCGGCGTCGAGGTGGTGACGCTCTCGGCGCGGGCGGGTGCAGGTGTCGACAAGCTCCTGCCGGCTGTGGGGAGGATCGTGCGCCGTTGGAACCGGAGGATCACCACGGCGAAGCTCAACCGTTGGCTCCAGGCGGCGCTGGAAGAGCATCAACCGCCTCAGATCGGCAAGAGGCGACTCAAGATGCGGTTCATTACGCAGACCACGAGCCGCCCACCCACCTTCGTCCTCTTCCAGAATCTGGAGCCGGCCGACGTGCCGGATCACTATGTCCGCTTCCTCAGCAACAGCCTGCGCAAGGCGATGGATCTGGCTGGCGTTCCGATCCGCATCCACCTCAGGCGCGGCGAGAACCCCTACGACAAGCGGGACAGCGACTGAAGTCTGGCGACGCCGTCGCGGGCCGACAGGGAATGGTCGAGCACAGTGAGCAAGTGGCCGGCCACTTGCTCGGGCGTCATCAAGCCAGCCTTCGAGCCGCCGGGATAGCGCCGGGCCTCGGTACGCGTACCGGTGACGCGGCCGGGATCGACCAAGACAACCTGGATTGGCGCCTGCCGCAGTTCCGCCGCCCAGCTGCGCACGAGCGCTTCAAGGCCGGCCTTGCCGGCCGCAGCCATGCCGAAGAACGCGGGTGCTGTGCTGGCGATGTCGCAGGTCAGGAACACTGCCCTGCCCCGCCCGGACGCCCGCAACAGGGGCTCGAATGAGCGGATCAGGTGCTGCGTCGCGATCACGTCGACCGCCAGGACCTTCTGCAGCTCGATAGGGTCCATATGACTGGCCGGCGTGAGGACCCCAGGCTCGCCCGCAGCGTGCACCAGCACGTCAATCCGTCCGAAGCGCTCAAAGAGCATGCCCCCGAGGGCATCCACGTGCTCACGACGGGTCAGGTCGACCGGTGCGATGACCGCCTGCTCGCGCTCAAGGCTGCCAATCGCGTCGTCGATTTCCTCCAGCGCCCCCCGCGTGCGGCCGACTAGGACGACCTTGCCGCCGGCCCGGGCAGCTTCTACCGCGACGGCCGCACCGATCCCACGCGAGGCACCGGTGACGACGACGATCCGGTTCGCCAGATCGATCAAGCAACCGTCTCCACGAGCGAATCGGTAGCCGGCGTGGCGTGCTCGGCCCGACCCTCGCCGCGGTTGACGGCGTCCCGCAGCGGCGTCGGGTATTCGCCGGTGAAACAGGCGTCGCAGAACTGCGGCTGGCGGTTGTTGCGACCTGCTTCGCCGGTGGCGCGATAGAGGCCGTCAATGGACAAGAAGGCCAGGCTGTCCACGCCGATCAACTCGGCCATTTCCGCTACGTCGTGCCTGGCAGCCAGGAGCTTCTCCCGCTCGGGGGTATCGACGCCATAAAAGCACGAATAGGTCGTGGGCGGACTGGCGATCCGCATATGCACCTCACTGGCACCCGCAGCACGGACCATTTCGACAATCTTGGTCGAGGTCGTCCCGCGAACGATCGAATCGTCGACCAGGACGACCCTCTTGCCGGCGAGCATGGAGCGATTGGCGTTGTGCTTCAGCTTCACGCCCAGGTGGCGGATCTGGTCGGTCGGCTCGATGAAGGTCCGTCCGACATAATGGTTGCGGATGATGCCGAGTTCGAACGGAATGCCGCTGGCTTGCGCGAACCCGATGGCGGCAGGCACGCCGCTGTCCGGCACAGGCACGACCAGGTCCGCCCCAACCGGGCTTTCCTTGGCCAACTCCTCGCCAATCCGCTTGCGCACTTCGTAGACGCCGCGGTTCTCCAGCACGGAGTCCGGACGCGCGAAATACACATACTCGAAGACACAGAAGCGCTGCGGCTGTTCACGGAACGGGTGAATCGAGCGCGGGCCGTCATCGTCGATGATCACGATCTCACCCGGCGCGACGTCGCGCACCAGTTCGGCGCCCATGATGTCCAGTGCCACCGTCTCCGATGCCAGGACCCAGCCATTCCCGAGCCGTCCCAGCACCAGCGGCCGGATGCCCAGCGGGTCGCGCACGCCGATCAGGGCGTCGGCGAACAGGGCCACCAGCGACCAGGCGCCCTCGATCTGGAACACCGCGTCCGTGAGCCTGTCGAGGACTTCCTGCCGGTGCGATCTGGCGATCAGGTGGACCAGCACCTCGGTATCGGAGGTGGACTGGAACAGCGATCCCTCGTTCACCAGGCGCTTCTTCAAGCCCATTGCGTTCGTGAGATTGCCGTTATGCGCGATCGCCAAGCCGCCGAACGCATAGTCGGCATAGAGCGGCTGGACGTTGCGGATCTCGGATGCGCCGGTGGTCGAGTAGCGGACATGGCCGACAGCTGCCTGCCCCGGCAGCGCATCGATGACGGAGCGCTTGCTGAAGTCGTGGTCGACCAGACCGACGGCACGGTGGCTGTAGAACTGCCCGCCGTTCAGGCTGACGATACCCGCCGCCTCCTGGCCACGGTGCTGGAGCGCATGCAGCCCCAACGCGGTGACCGCAGCGGCATCGCCATGGCCCCAGACGCCGAAGCATCCACACTCTTCGTGCAGCTTGTCGTCGTCGAACGGTGCAGCACGATCGGCCATCATCATGAACTCACTCGCCCTTCTGCTGCTCGACCAGCCGCTCCATGGCGGACCTCGGTGCAGCATCGTAGCCTTGCTCGCCGGTCACCTTGGACGACGCAGGACGGTCGAGCAGCCGCGCCGGATCAGCCAGATCCTGCACGCTGCCCGCACCCTTTTCGATCGCGTCCAAGCCCTTGGCAGTCACCTCCGCAGGAAGGAGACCATCCACGACTAGGGCCGCGTTCTGCACCTGCGGCAGCAGCCAAGCATTGGTGACCCAGGTCGGGTGGCTCTCCAGTGGAACAAGGCGGATCGCGACCAGGTAGACGACGGCCACGACGAGCACGCCCCGAGCCACGCCAAAAACGAGCCCGAGCAACCGATCAATACCTGAAAGTGCGCTTTCGTCGACGCCTCTGACCAGCATGGAGGCGACGAGCTTGTAAATGATGAGCGGAACCAGGAACACAAGGACCAGCGTGATCGCATCAGCGACAAGTCCCTGCTGGACCGCATCGCCGACAATCGTCCGCGCTGGCGCCCAGAGCCAGAAGGCGGTCAGCGCAGCGCCACCCCAGGTCAGGAGCGTCATCAGTTCCCGCACGAAGCCGCGGGCCAGCGCCAGGATCGCGGAGACCAGCACGGTCGCGATCACCGCCAAGTCGAACGCTGTGAGATCAGGCACGCCGCCCATCATTCAGCTCCAGCACGCGCGCGGGAAGGCCGGGGACGGACCGGCGATGGGGAGAACATGGCCATCAGGTCTCCGACCCGGCGCACCGGGACCGTCTCCAGCCCCGCTGACTTTCCTGCAACCGACATGGGCCCGATGACCTGGGTGAAGCCCAGCTTGGCAGCTTCGCGGATCCGAAGTTCGCTCTGCGCCACGCTGCGTACCTCTCCGCCCAGGCCGACTTCTCCGAAGAATGCGGCCTTCGCCGGTGCCGAACGGTCCAGGAGCGAGCCGATCAACGCGGCGGCCACCGCCATGTCGGCGGCAGGCTCCACGATCCGCAGTCCACCTGCCACGTTCAGGTAGACGTCCCGGCCGGAAAGCTCCATTCCGCACCTTGCCTCGAGAACGGCAAGAAGCATCGCGAGGCGGTTGCTGTCCCATCCTACCACGGCACGACGCGGGCTTCCGGGGGCGACATTGCCGACCAACGCCTGGATCTCCAGCAGCACAGGCCGGCTGCCCTCGATGCCTGCATAGACCGCGGACCCCGCCAGCCCTTCCTCCCGCTCCGCCAGGAAGAGCGCGGACGGATTGGCGACGGGTACCAGTCCTCCTTCCTGCATCTCGAACACGCCGATTTCGTTGGCCGGTCCGAAGCGGTTCTTGACCGCGCGGAGGATGCGGAACTGATGGCCGCGCTCGCCCTCGAAGTAGAGCACGGTATCCACCATGTGCTCGAGCACCCGAGGGCCGGCAATCTGTCCTTCCTTGGTGACATGGCCGACCAGGAGGACGGCCGTGTGCCGGCTCTTCGCGAACCGGATCAACGCGTCGGTGGACGCCCGAAGCTGGGTAACCGTTCCAGGTGCCTGGTCGAAGCCTGCGGTGAACATGGTCTGGATCGAATCGACGATCAGCAGGTCGGGCACCGGTCCGGCCGACAGAGTGGTCAGGATGTCGGCGACAGCGTTCTCCGCCGCCAGTTCCATCGGGCTGTCGACAAGGCCCAGCCGGCGCGCGCGCAAACGCACCTGCTCGATCGATTCCTCACCTGTCACATAGACGACCCGCCTGCCCGCCCTCGCCAGTCCTGCGCCGGCCTGCAGCACCAGCGTGGACTTGCCGATGCCAGGATCGCCGCCGATCAGAAGGACGGAGGCAGGCACTAGTCCGCCGCCAAGTGCCCGATCGAGTTCCTCGATCCCCGATCCGATCCGCGGCGGCGGCGTGCTGCTGCCTGTTAATCCGACCAGATCGATGTGCCGGCCTCGCCCGCGAGCAGCGGCGGCAGCGCCCGTCTGCTTCGGCGCCACGGTCTCCTCGACCAGGCTGTCCCAGGCACCACACTCGTCGCAGCGGCCATGCCAGCGCGAGGTGACCGTTCCGCAGGACTGGCAGACGAAGCGGCGTTCAATCCTTGCCATGATGATCCTCTCGGCCTGATCGCCGAAATGGAATCAGCGTGCACCCACCGTGATCGGGCCGTCAGCCCGGCCGTGAATGAACTGATCGACGTAGGGGTTGCCAGAGCGGTCCAGATCCGTGACTGGTCCGAACCAGATCACCCGTCCCTCATACAGCATCGCGACGAAATCCGCGATCTTGCGGACCGACGCCATGTCATGCGTGATGGACAGGGCGGTGGCTCCCATGGCCCGCGTGAGGGCGCGGATTAGGTCGTTGATCACGTCCGCCATGATCGGGTCGAGACCGGTGGTCGGCTCGTCGAAGAAGATGATCTCTGGCTTCAAGGCCACTGCCCGGGCGAGGCCCACCCGCTTCTGCATGCCGCCCGACAGTTCCGCCGGCATCAGGTCGGCCACATCAGCAGCGAGGCCGACAGAATCCAGGTTCTCGATCGCGATCCGTCTGGCTTCGTCCCGCCCGATCTTCCGGCGCGCCATCACGCCGAAGCTGACATTCTCCCAGACTCGCAGGGAGTCGAACAATGCGCCGCCCTGGAACAGCATGCCGAACCTGTGCCGAACGTCCTCGATCGTCCTTGCCCCGGCGCCGACTAACTCTGTTCCGTCGACCTTGATGGAGCCGCCATCGGGTGGCAGCAGTCCCAGGATACATTTCAGCAGGACCGACTTGCCGGTGCCGGAGCCGCCAATGACGACGACCGAACTTCCTGCCGGCACGTCGAGGTCCAGGCCGCGCAACACGTGCTTGGAGCCGAAGGACTTCGTGAGGCCGCGGATGGCGATCTTGGGTGGGGCACTGGTCATCGGGTGAAGAAGATCTCGGTCATGATGTAGTCGAAGACGAGGATCAGGATCGATCCCGTCACGACGGCGCGTGTCGTGGCGGCTCCGACACCCTGCGCTCCGCCGCGGCTCTGGTAGCCCTGCCAGCAGCCCATCAGCGTCACCACGAAGCCGAACACGGCGGCCTTAGCCAAGCCGACCAGCACGTCCTGCGCCTCCAGGTACTGCCAAGTCTGGTCCATGTAGGTGTAGGGGCTGAAGCCCAGCTTGGTCGTGCCGACCAGGAACCCACCAAACACGCCGATCACGTCCGCGACCATGACCAGCAGGGGCAGCATGAGCGTGCCAGCCAACAGGCGCGGGAAGACAAGGTAGCGCTGTGGGTCGGTCGAGAGCGTGGTCAGCGCGTCGATCTGCTCGGTGACCCGCATGGTGCCCAGTTCTGCCGCCATGGCGGCGCCGACACGACCTGCGACCATGAGCCCAGCCAGCACCGGACCCAGCTCGCGGGTGAGGGACACCACCACGATCGTCGCGACGGCCGATTCAGCCTCGAATCGCGCGAAGCCGGTGTAGGACTGCAGCGCCAGCACCATGCCGGTGAAGATGGCGGTTAGTCCCACCACCGGCAGCGAATAGAAGCCGATATCGATCATCTGCCGCAGGATCTGGGCCGGGTACCACGGCCCGACGAACCCGCGCGCCAGGGAGATCACAGCGAACGAGGCGATGGCGCCGATCTGCTCGCAAAGATCAAGGACAGCCGCCCCGATCCGACGCAGTGGATTCAAGCACCCTCTCCGAGGTAGCGACGCTCGATGCGGGAGCCAAGCCGAACCAGAACCTCATAGGAGATCGTGCCCGCCGCGTCGGCGTAGCGATCGACCGCTCCAGGCCCGGCCAGAACCTCTACCGGCGTCCCGGGTCGGACTCGTCCGCCCAGTTCCGTCACGTCGACCGTGACCAAGTCCATGGAAATGCGGCCCACTAGCGGCACGCTCACTCCTGCAATGCTGACGCTGGTTCTTCCGCCGGCGGCCCGCAGCAAGCCATCGGCATATCCGATCGGAAGGGTCGCGATACGCATGCCGGGACCGACGGGATGCGTCGCACCGTACCCCACCGTGCCCGCCTCCTCAACATCGTGGACTTGCAGGACCGGCACGATCAGCCGGACGACCGGCCGGAGGGCGATCGGCGAGGCCGGGACCGGGACCGGCTGGCAGCCATAGAGCGCGATGCCCGGGCGGACTAGGTCGAACTGGTAGCTGTCTCCCAGCAGGATGCCGGAGGATGCTGCCAGGCTGGCGGCTGCGACAGGCAGGCTGGCACGATGCAGCTCGAACGCGCGCAGCTGCCGCTCGTTGAGCGGATGATCCGGAAGATCGGCCACACCCAGATGACTCAGGACCAGGACCAGCTCGATTCCCCGCAGATCGAGCTCGCCTACGTCCTTGGCATCTACACCCAGACGGCACATGCCGGTATCGAGCTGGATCGCGGCAGCCAGCGGCCGCGCCAACCGTGCCGCGGTCTGTCGCCAGCGCGCAACCTGCGACGGGTCGTTCAGTGCTGGGAGGATCCGCGCCTCCACCAGGTCCTGCTCTGCACCGCGCGCCGGTCCGCCGAGCACGAAAATTCGCGGGTTCGGCAAGACCTTGCGAAGGGCGAGGGCCTCGTCGGTCGTCGCGACGAAGAAGGTCCTGCAGCCATCGTCGGCGAGCGCCCTTCCCACCTGTGTGGCGCCGAGCCCATAAGCGTCCGCCTTCAGGACGGCCGCGACCTCTGCCCTGGGCGCCAACTCCATCAGCAGGCGCCGGTTCGCCACGATGGCTCGAAGATCCACCTCCAGTACCGGCCGGTCGTTGGGGAACGACGGGTCAGTAGGGAGGTGCATCGCTGTAGTCGATCATCTCGGGATTGCGGAACCGGCCAAAATTGGCATCGAACTGCAGCGTCACGTTGCCGATCGGGCCATGGCGCTGCTTGGCGATGATCACGTCGGCCTTGTTGGCGCTCTCCTTGAAGCGGTCGGCCCAGGCATTGTAGCGCTCGTTGAACTTTTCCCTGGTCTCTTCGGGACGTTGCTTCGGCTCAGAGCGGGACAGGTAGTACTCATCGCGATAGACGAACATCACCACGTCCGCATCCTGCTCGATCGAACCGGATTCGCGCAGGTCCGATAGCATCGGCCTCTTGTCCTCTCGCTGTTCGACGGCGCGCGATAGCTGTGACAAAGCCAGGACCGGGATGTTCAGCTCCTTCGCGATGGCCTTCAGGCCCTGGGTGATCTCGCTGACTTCCTGCACGCGGTTCGCCTGGGAAGAGGCGTTGCTGCCACGCAGGAGCTGCAGATAGTCCACCACCAGCAGGGCCAAGCCGAATCGCCGTTTCAGGCGGCGGGCGCGGGTGCGTACGGCCTGGATCGTGAGGGCCGGCGTATCGTCGATGTAGAGCGGCCGGCGGGCCAGCTCCTGGCTGGCAATCACCAGCCGCTTCCACGAATCCTCGTCGAGCATGCCCCGGCGCAGCTCGTCCGAGGGGATCCGGGATTCAGCGGAAAGAAGACGAGTGGCGAGCTGTTCTGCCGACATCTCCAGCGAGAAGACGCCGACGGGGTAAAGTTTGCCTTCGTCGTCCTCGTCGATTGGCGTGGACGCTGCATTGGCGGCGATCGTCACGGCCAGGGCTGTCTTGCCCATCGAAGGCCGGCCCGCCAGGATCAGGAGGTCGGAGGGCTGCAGCCCGCCCAGCTTGTCGTCCAGCCCCTGCAGGCCCGAGGGCACGCCGGTGACTCGGCCGGCCTTCTTGAAGGCTGCCTGGACCAGGTCCACCGCCGCCGTGATCACGTTGGTGAACGGCCGGAACCCACCCTCGGCCGCGCCCGCTTCCGCCAGCCGGAACAATTTCTGCTCGGCGTCCTCGATCTGCTCGCGACCGGATGCTGTCTCGGCCTTGTCATAGGCGCGGTTGACCACCTCCGTGCCGACGTCGAGCAGCCCGCGCTTCATGGCGAGATCATGGATCTGCTCGGCATAATGGCCGACATCGAGGACCGCCTCCGCCGCCCGGGCCAGCTTGGAAAGATACTTGGCCCCCTCCATGCCCTTCAGCGCCTCGTCGTCCTCGAACAGGAGCTTCAGCGTGACTGGATCGGCCAGCAGGCCACGCTCGATCCGCTGGGCACACATGGCCCAGATCCGCGCATGGACCGGCTCGTAGAAGTGCTCGGCCGTCAGGAACTCCGCGGCCCGGTGAAAGGCCTCGTTGTCGACGAGGATGCCTCCAAGGACGGCCTGCTCGGCTTCGAGATTGTGGGGCCGGACACGGAACGAGGATTCCGGTTCCGGGTGATTCTGTACAAGGGCGATCAAGGGCTCTGCCATAAGGGAACGTTTACCAGCCACCTGCTATGGAGGCGAGGTCGCAGCCGCCACAGCTGCATCCTGGAGGCTGTTGGATGTAGCGTCGAGGCGGCCGGCCGACATGCTGGACTTCCTCCTGCAGGTGCGGCCGTCCTTGCCAAGCAGCGACAGATGATGGTCCCGACCGCTCAGGCGACCATCCCGGTCACCGCGAACATGGTGCCGGTCATGGAGCGAGAACTGAAGGGCGGCGGCGTCGAGCCGAAACCGTGGCTGCCCGCCTCAACCTTCCATCTTGAGCGCTGCCAGGAACGCAGCCTGCGGGATCTCCACCTTGCCGATCGAGCGCATGCGCTTCTTTCCCGCCTTCTGCTTCTCCAGGAGCTTGCGCTTACGAGTAACGTCGCCGCCGTAGCAGCCTGCGATCACGTCCTTGCGGAAGGGCTTGATCGTCTCGCGGGCGATGATCTTGGCGCCGATCGCCGCCTGGATGGCGATCTGGATGTTCTGGCGCGGGATCAACTCCTTCAGTCGCTCGCACAAGGCGCGTCCGCGGTTCTCGGCTGCCGCGCGGTGGACGATCAGCGCCAGGCTGTCGACCGGGTCGCCATTGATCAGGATGGAGAGCTTGGCAAGGTCGCTCTCCTCGTAATCGCCCAGCTGGTAGTCGAAGCTGGCATAGCCACGGCTCAGCGACTTCAGGCGATCGTAGAAGTCGTAGACCACCTCGCCGAGCGGCAGGTTATAGACCACCATCGCTCGGTTCCCGACATAGGTGAGCTCGATCTGGCGCCCGCGCTTCTCGCTGCAGAGCGACAGGATCGAGCCGAGATACTCGTCCGGTACGAGGATGGTAGCCTTGATCCAGGGCTCCTGGATGAAGTCGATCTTGGTGACCTCTGGATAGTCGGCCGGATTGTGCATCTCGTGCACGGTGCCGTCGGTCAGGTGCACCTTGTAGATGACCGAGGGTGCAGTGACGATCAGGTCGAGGTCAAACTCGCGGTCCAGCCGCTCCTGAACGATCTCCAGGTGGAGAAGCCCCAGAAAGCCGCAGCGGAAGCCCGGCCCCAGCGCCAAGGACTGCTCAGGCTCGTAGGCGAAGCTCGCGTCGTTGAGCCGCAGCTTGGCGAGGCTCTCCCGCAGGTTGCCGAACTCGGCGGTATCGGTGGGGAACATCGAGCACCAGACCACCGGCTGGGATGGGCGGAATCCCGCCAGCGGCTCGGCAGCCGGGCGACGCTCCTCGGTGATCGTGTCGCCGACCCGCGCGTCGGCCAGCTCCTTGATGCTGGCCGTGAGGAACCCGACCTCCCCTGGCCCAAGCGAGCCGACCTCGATCTTCTTCGGCGTGAACACGCCGACCCGGTCGATCGTGTGGATCGCGCGGGTCCCCATCATCTGGATCTTGGTGCCCTTGGTGATCGTCCCTTCGCGCAAGCGGATCAGGATCACCACGCCCAAGTAAGCATCATACCAGCTGTCGACGACCAGCGCTCGAAGAGGTGCCGCCGAGTCGCCCTTAGGCGGCGGGATCTGGCGCACGACCGCTTCCAGGACATCGCCGACTCCCTCGCCGGTCTTGGCGGAGATCATCAGCGCCTCGGACGCATCCAGGCCGATGATGTCCTCGATCTGCTTCTTGACCCGGTCCGGCTCGGACGCCGGCAGGTCGACCTTGTTGAGCACGGGGATCAGTTCGAGGTCTGCATCGATCGCCTGATAGGCATTGGCCAGCGTCTGCGCCTCCACGCCCTGGGTGGCGTCGACCAGCAGGATAGCGCCTTCGCAGGCACGCATGGAACGGGAGACCTCATAGGAGAAATCCACGTGACCGGGCGTGTCGATCAGGTTGAACACATAATCCTGCCCGTCTTTCGCCTTATAGGCGAGGCGGACCGTCTGTGCCTTGATCGTGATGCCGCGCTCACGCTCGATGTCCATGCTGTCCAGCACCTGGCTGGTCATTTCGCGCGCCTGCAGCCCGCCGCACAGCTCGATGAAGCGGTCGGCAAGCGTGGACTTGCCGTGGTCGATATGCGCCACGATGGCAAAGTTACGGATGTGAGCGAGGTCGGTCATGGCAGCCTGGGTGGGTCACGGCAGGAGCTATCTGCACGGACCCGACCCAGAAGCCAAGCCCCGCGCGATGGCCCCTGCCCCTTGCTGCCCCTCTGTGCGCCAGGAGTCAGTGTCGGCCGCTACGCTCCGCCTCGTACTTGGCCTTCATCGCTTCGACCGCCTTCTGCTGCTGGCCAGCCAGATCGTCGCGCACCGAACGTGCCCGCTCGGTCGCGTCGATGGTGGGACGGTAGTGACCCTGGAAGTGCGGCATCACGCTGCGCGCGACCAACTCAAAGCTGCGCTTGGTGGCATCTGGGTCAGCCCACTCGTGGGCGAGCATCAGATAGGCGCCGAAACCGCCGTTGGACTGCCGGTCCAGCCGCTCGATCTGCGCTGCCACCATCTCCGGCGTGCCGACCACGCCGATGCCCGACTGGTTCACGAACTCGGTCATCTCGTGCGGGTCGTTGCCGTCGACCACCATCTGCGGGAAGGCTGCGACTGACTGGAAGTAGCGGAACCACTGCTCGATGCCGTAGCGTACTTCCTGATAGGCCTGCTCCACGGTGGGAGCGCAGTGGACCGGCCCGACAAGCCGCCACTTGGCGCGGTCGACGCTGGTGCCGAAGTGCTTCGCCTGCTCCTCCATGACGTTCCAGTGCAGGGCCAGGGCATCGAATCCAGCCGACAGCGTGGCGCCGACTGCAAGAAGGCCCACGCCGTGGCGCCCCGCGAGCCTGGGGCCGGATGGCGAGGCCGCGGCTGCGACGCAGACGTCGAACAAGGGCTGAGAATAGGGCCGCAGGTGCAGCCGAGCGTCGCGCAGGTCCCAGCGCTCGTTCTTAAAAGTGATCGGCTCCTCCGTAGTGAGGAGGTGCATGATGACGTTGAAGCTCTCCTCCAGGAGGCGCCGGGTGTCCGACTGCTGGATGCCGATCATCTGGGCGTCGGTCGGCAGAGCACCCGGTCCGGCACCGAACATGAACCGGCCACGGCTGAGATGGTCGAGCATCACGATCCGCTCGGCCACCCAGAGCGGGTTGTGGTAGGACAGGCTGACGACGCCGGTGCCGAGCTTGATGTGCCGGGTCCGCTCGATCGCCGAGGCGATGAAGATCTCCGGCGAAGCGATCAGCTCGCTGCCGGCAGAATGGTGCTCGCCGATCCAGGCCTCGTCGTAGCCCAGCCGGTCCAGATGCTCGACCAGCTCCAGATCGCGCTGGAGCGCCAGCGTCGGGTTGGTGCCGGGCGCGTGGAACGGCGCCATGAACATGCCGAAGCGGAGCCTGTTGCCCATGCCTGCTTCCCTGATGAGGCGTGATCGCCGCGTCCGTTCATGGCACGGCTTTCACGCACTCAATCGCCAGGAGCAATCGCCAGCAAGCAATTTGTCCGCGCAGCTGTGGAGAGCCCTCAGCTGCGCAGAGCCGCTCCGGTTGCCTTCACGACGCTCGCCACGATCCGCTGCGAGGCAGCCTCGATGGCCGCCTCGTCGAGCGTGCGGTCCTGAGACTGCAGGCGCACGCTGATCGCCACGGACTTGCGGTCCGCACCGAGCGATGGACCGCGATACACGTCGAAGACGGACACCTCGCGCACGAGTTGCTTCTCGGCCTGCCGAACGGCCTTCAGCAGTGCCTCGACCGTGACGTCCTCAGCCACCACGAATGCGAAGTCACGATCGACCGCCTGGAAAGGCGATGCAGCGAGGGTGCCCTTGTTGCGGCCGGCCTTGGTGCGAGGCTTGGGCAGCGTGTCGAGATCGAACTCGAACGCGACCACCGGTACCTCGATGCCTGCCTCCGCCAGGATGGCGGGGTGCATCTCGCCGAACGAGGCCAAGACCTGCGGGCCCAGCCGCACGCGACCCGATCGACCTGGATGGAACCAGCCTGGTGCGTCGGTGCTGATCTGGGCCGTCTCAATCTTCGCGCCCGCGGTCGTCAGCAGGGCCAACACGTCGGCCTTCACGTCGAACAGGTCGACGTTCCTGGCCGGGTCCGCCCAATGTCGCCCACGCAACTCGCCAAACCGCAGCCCGGCGCAGCTCCAGCGCTGCTGGCCCGGTGCCGCTTCCATGAAGCGTGGACCCAATTCGAACATGCCGCCTGACCGCAGGCCGCGGTCCACGTTGCGCCGGACTGCCTGCAGCAGGTTCGGCAGGATCGATGGCCGCATGGCGGCGAGGTCGGCATGGATCGGGTTGCGCAGGAGGATCGGCTGCTCTGCGCCAAAGCGGCGCGCCTGGCCCTCCGGCATGAACGACCAGGTGACAGCCTCCAGCAAGCCACGGGCTGCTGCCTGGCGCCGCACATCGGAGCGACGGCGCTGCTCGGGCGTGACCACCGGTGGAGCCACCGCCGACATCTTGGTTACCGACACCGGCGGGATCTGATCGTAGCCGTGAAGGCGCGTCACCTCCTCGACGATGCAGGCCTCCGTGGACACGTCATGGCGCCAGGAGGGAACGGTGATGTCGTAAAGGTCGGGTCCGCCTTCGATCTCGAAGCCCAGCTGACGCAACCCCGTCTCGATCTCGTCGCGTTCCAGGGAGATGCCGGCCAGCCGCACGATCTGGGCCGTGTGAAACTGGATTCTCGGCCTGCTGTCGGGCACGACGCCAGTCGTCTGGACCGGGCCGGCGCGGCCGCCGCAGAGTTGCTGGATCAGGCGCGTCGCGAACTCGGTCGACGGCAGGACCAGCGCAGGGTCGACGCCGCGCTCGAATCGTGCCCGCGCATCGCTGTCGATACCAAGCCGGCGGCCGGTCTCTGCCGTGCGCAACGGGTCGAACAGCGCGACTTCGAGCACCACGTCGGTAGTGGTCTCGTCGCAGCTGGTGCTCACGCCACCCACCACACCAGCCAGGCTGATGACGCCGCTGTCGTCGCAGATGACCGTCATGCCGGGGGCCAGCCGGTGCACCTTCCCGTCGAGACCTTCGAGGGTCTCCCCCTCCACCGCCTCGCGCAGCCGCAGGTGGCCCCGCAGCTTGTTCGCGTCGAACACGTGCAGCGGGCGGTCCAGGTCGAACGTCAGGTAGTTGGTGATGTCGACCAGGGCCGAGATCGGCCGCAGCCCGATCGCCGTCAGACGGCGTGCCAGCCAGGCCGGGCTTGGTCCATTCTTCACGCTGCGGATGACGCGGCTGACGAACAAGGGGCAAGCCCGCTCGTTGCCCGGCTGGAAGTCGAACTCCGTGCGGACGGCCGCATCGGTCTCCGGCGCCACGGGTGCGAAGTCACGTTGCTTGAGGATCCCGAGGCCGGCAGCAGCGAGATCGCGGGCAATGCCGTTGATGCCGAAGCAGTCGGCTCGATCCGGCGTGACCTTCAGCTCGATGACGGGTCCCTCGATCCCCAGCGCCGCCACCGCAGGCGTGCCGACCTCGGGTGCGCCGGGCAGGTCGATGATGCCGTCATGGTCGTCGCCCAGCTTGAGCTCGCGCCAGGAGCACATCATGCCCTCGGACGGCACACCCCGGATGGTGGCCTTGGTCAAGGCTTCGCCGGAGGCGGGAATCACCAGGCCCGGCCGGGCGAGAATGCCGCGCAACCCTTGCCGCACGTTCGGGGCCCCGCAGACGACGCTGTGGATGCCGTCCACCGAACGTACCTTGAGCGCCCAGAGCCGGTCCGCCTGAGGATGGCGCGCCGCCTCCACGATCTCGGCCACCTGGAAGCCCTCCAGGGCAGCACCAGGATCGACGACGCCCTCGACCTCCAGGCCGAGGTCGGTCAGCTTCTTGGCGATCGTCTCGACGTCCGCGTCGGTGTCGAGATGTTCCTTGAGCCAGGGGAGCGTGAGTTTCATCGGGACAGCCCGGCAGCCATGGTGGGCACGTCGAGGGGCATGAATCCGTAATGCTTCAGCCAGCGCAGATCAGCCTCGAAGAACGTGCGCAGGTCGGGAATGCCATATTTCAGCATGGCCACCCGGTCGATTCCCATGCCGAAGGCGAAGCCCTGCCACTCGTCCGGGTCGAGGTTGACTGCGCGGAGCACCTTGGGGTGGACCATGCCGCAGCCCAGGATCTCCAGCCAGTCGCTTCCCTCGCCCACCACGAGCTCGCCATGGCCGCGCTTGCAGCCGATGTCCATCTCGGCGGACGGCTCGGTGAACGGAAAGTAGGAGGGGCGGAAGCGCACGGGGATCCGGTCGCTTTCGAAATAGGCGCGCACGAAGTCGATCAGGCAGCCCTTCAGGTGGCCCATATGGGTGCGCCGGTCGATCAGCAGTCCCTCGACCTGGTGGAACATCGGCGTGTGCGTCATGTCGCTGTCAACGCGATAGGTGCGACCCGGCGCGATGATGCGGAACGGCGGCTTGCCGGCCAGCATCGTGCGAATCTGCACCGGACTCGTATGGGTGCGCAGCAAGAGCGGCGCGCCGTTCTGTTCGGCTTCGAGGTAGAAAGTATCGTGCATCTGCCGGGCGGGATGCTCCTTCGGCAGATTGAGCGCCTCGAAATTGTGGAAGTCGTCCTCGATGTCCGGGCCCTCGGCCACGGCGAAGCCCATCTCGGCGAAGATCGCGATGATCTCCTCGGTGACCTGGCTGACAGGATGGATGCGTCCTTGCTGCTCCTCGCGCACGGGGAGCGTCACATCGACCCGCTCCGCGAGAAGCCGCGCCTCGAGCGCCGCAGCCTGCAAGGCGGCCTTGCGCTCAGCCAGGGAGAGCTCGATCCGGTCCTTCAGCTCGTTGATCTGCCGACCGGCCTCCTTGCGGGCGTCGCCATCCATCGAGCCCAACTGCTTCAGCAGGCCCGTGACGGCGCCTTTCTTCCCAAGGAACGAGATTCGGACCTCGTCCAGGGCACGCAGGTCGGCCGCATCGCCGATGGCGGCCAGGGCTTGATCGCGCAGGCTTCCGACATCGAGGGTCATGATCGAATCCGGGGCATGGGTCCGGGAACAAGAAAGCAAAAAGGGGCCATCAGGCCCCTTTTGGTCGCTCATCGAAGCGGCTCAACGCATCAACCGGATGCCGCGGCTACCCATAGGAAGCCGCTCCAGGCATCAGGCGGGAAGCGCACCCTTCGCCTGAGCGACGATGCCGGCAAACGCGGCCGCATCGTGGACGGCGATATCGGAGAGGACCTTGCGGTCCAGCTCGATGCCGGCGAGCGACAGGCCGTGGATCAGGTTGCCGTAGGTCATGCCTTCGGCACGCGCAGCGGCATTGATCCGCTGGATCCACAGCGCACGGAAATCGCGCTTCTTGTTGCGGCGGTCGCGGTAGGCGTACTGGAGCGCCTTTTCCATCGACTGCATTGCGGTACGAATGCAGGTCGAGCGCCGGCCGCGATGGCCCTTGACCTGTTCCAGGACCTTCTTGGTCCGGGCATGGGAGGTAACCCCCCGCTTGACGCGCGCCATGTGGCGGACTCCGAAACGAAAGGAGGTGGATCAGGCGTAGGGCATCATCAGCTTGACGAGATGCGCATCGCCAGGCTGGAGGTAACCAGTAGCACGGGCCCGCACCTTGGCCGTCTTGGCCTTCGCGGTCAGGCAGTGGCGATGATTCGCACCACCATGCTTGACCTTGCCAGAGGCTGTGAAGCTAAAGCGCTTCGCGGCACTCCGCTTGGTCTTCATCTTCGCCATGATCTGCTCCGGAGACAACAAAAGCCACGGCGGCGAAGACGCCACCGTCCGTGGCCGCGGGTGATAACCGAACTCGGAGGCTTGTGCAACTGGTCTGCGGGATCCCCCGGCGCCTGCGCCTCAACAGCGCAGCGATCCTGTCCGATGGTTGCGGCGATCGCTCGCCATGCCCAGACTGCATGTCGAGCAAGAGCCGCGACGACGAACCATGGCCATCGGCACCTTCACCCGCCCCGATATCGACGAGGACCGGATTCGCCGCCTCGTCCACGGCTTCTATGGCGCCGTCCAGGCGGATCCGCTGATCGGCCCGGTGTTCCAGCGCGAGATCGCCCACGAGCGCTGGCCGGTCCATCTCGAGAAGATGTGTGCGTTCTGGTCGTCGGTGCTGCTGCGCACCGACCGCTATGACGGCCGGCCGCTCTCGCCGCACCTGCGCATGCCTGATCTGTCCGACGAGCATTTCCAGCGCTGGCTCGAACTCTTCCGCAGGACCGCCCACGAGACGTTCGAGACCAAGTCGGCGGCCGTAGTGATCGGCTTTGCGCAGCGAATCGCACAGAGCTTCCGCATGTCGATCGCGTTCCATCGCGGCGGCGACATCAGCTCGGTACGACCGCTGAGCTGAAGCACCGCCGCCGGGCAATCAGAAGTCTGCCGGCGCCTCGACGCCCGAGCCCTGCAGGGCCCCACGAATGGCCTCCTTCAGACGCAGGAGCCCGTCTTCCGAGCTTGCCTCGGCCCGTGCCACCAGCACCGCCTGCGTGTTGGACGCCCGCAGCAGCCACCAGCCGTCGTCGGTATCGACGCGGACGCCATCGATGTCGTTCACCTTCGCACCCTGGGCGGCCAGCGTCTTCTTCACGTGCTGGATGGCCGGGAACTTCACCTCGTCCGCGCAGTCGAAGCGGATCTCCGGCGTGGCGATCACCGGCGGCATGGCATCGCGCCACTCCTTCAGCGTCCGGCCGCTGCGCGACAGGATGTCGAGCAGGCGCACCGCGACGTAGAGCGCATCGTCATGGCCGTAGAATTTGTGCTTGTAGAAGATGTGGCCGCTCATCTCGCCCGACAGCGGCGCGTTCTCCTCGATCATCTTGTCCTTGATGAGCGAGTGGCCGGTCTTCCACATGATCGGACGGCCACCGAGACGGGTGATCTCGTCGAACAGGCCCTTGGACGACTTGATGTCGGCGATGATCGCGGCACCCGGCAGGTCCGGCAGGATGTCCGCAGCCAGGATCTGCAGGATCTGGTCGCCCCAGACGATCCGCCCGGTCGAATCGACGACGCCGATCCGGTCGCCGTCGCCATCGAAGCCGATGCCGATCTCCGCGCCCGACGACTTCACCCGACCGATCAGGTCGACCAGGTTCTCGGGCACGGTGGGGTCGGGATGATGATTCGGGAAGCGCCCATCGACCTCCGCGAACAGGCACTCGTGCTTGCCGGGCAGCTTCGCCACCAGCGCCGTCATCGCGGGGCCGGCCGCTCCATTGCCGGCGTCCCAGACGGCATGGATCTGCCGCGTACCCTGGTAGTCCTTCGCCAGACGGGCGACATAGGCGTCGAAGACCGAGACTTCCTCGATCCGGCCCTTGCCGGTGTCGAAGTCGCCCGCCTCGATCATGCGGCCAAGCTGGCGGATGCCCTCCCCGAAGAAGGAGTGCTTCCCCAGCATCATCTTGAAGCCGTTATGGGTCGGCGGGTTATGGGAGCCGGTGATCTGTACGCCACCATCGGTCCCGAGGTGATGGACGGCAAAATAGAGCATCGGGGTCGGGCCCAGGCCCACCGCCGCCACGTCGACACCTGACGCGACGATGCCACGCATGACCGCCGCCACGAGATCGGGCGAGCTCAGGCGGCCGTCATAGCCGACGGCAACCTTCTGGCCGCCGTTACGGCGCACGATGGTACCGAACGCGCGCCCGATCGCCTCGGCGTCCTCGGCGAACAGGGTATCGCCGACGATGCCGCGAATGTCGTACTCGCGCAGGATCGACGGATGCATCTTGTGACCAGCCATGGAGCGTTCCTGTCCTTCCCGGCTCAGACGGCAGGGCCGACGCTGGGCCGGCCGATGCTGGTGTAGGAGAAGCCGCGCTGGGCGACTTCGGCCGGGTTGAAGATGTTGCGCAGGTCGATGATCCTCGGCTGTGCCACCATCTGGCGGATGCGGTCGAGATCGAGCCCGCGGAACTCGTTCCACTCGGTGAGCACGACGATGGCGTCAGCACCCTCGACCGCCTCATAAGGGTCACGCGCCCAGAGCACCTCGGGCAAGAGCTTCTCGGCTTCCTTCTTGCCCTCCGGGTCGTAGGCCCTGATCGTGGCACCCTCGCCCTTGAGCGACGGCAGCACGACGAGCGAGGGGGCATCGCGCATGTCGTCGGTGTTGGGCTTGAAGGTGACGCCCAGCACGGCAATCGTCTTGCCGGCGACCGAGCCGCCCATCGCGTCGACGATCTTGCGCACCATCCGGCGCTTGCGCATCTCGTTGACGTTGATCGTGCTCTCCACGATCCGCAGGTCGACACCGTTCTGCTCGGCCGTGCGTACCAGCGCCAGCGTGTCCTTGGGAAAGCACGAGCCGCCATAGCCTGGGCCGGCATGGAGGAACTTGCGGCCGATCCGGCCGTCCAGGCCCATGCCGCGCGCGACCTCGTTCACGTCGGCCCCGACCTTCTCGCAAAGATCGGCCATCTCGTTGATGAAGGTGATCTTGGTCGCCAGGAAGCTGTTGGTGGCGTACTTGATCAGCTCGGAGGTCTCGAGGCTCGTGAACAGGATCGGAACCTCGATCGTGTTGAGCGGCCGGTAGCAGCCGCGCATCGCCTCGCGCGCCGCCTCGCTGTCCACGCCGCACACGACCCGGTCAGGCCGCATGAAGTCCTCGATCGCAGAGCCCTCGCGCAGGAACTCCGGGTTGGACGCGATGTCGATCTTCAGGTCGGGGCGGACGCGGGCGAACAGCTCCTTCAGCTTGCGCCCGGTGCCGACCGGCACGGTCGACTTGGTCACCACCACCGTCGGCTCCTTCAAAGCCTTGGCGATGGCCTCGCCGGCCGCGAAGACATAGGTCAGGTCGGCATGGCCGTCACCGCGCCGGGTAGGCGTGCCCACCGCGATGAAGATCGCCTCCTTGTCCAGCACGCCCTCTTCCAAGGACGTCGTGAAGGTCAGACGCCCGGCCTTCACGTTCTTCTCGACCAGTGCATCCAGTCCCGGCTCGTAGATCGGGATGCCGCCGGCCTCGAGCATGGCGATCTTCTTGGGATCGACGTCGATGCAGGTCACGTCGTGCCCGAATTCTGCAAAACAAGCGCCGGACACGAGGCCGACATAGCCCACGCCGATCATCGCGATGCGCATGCACGTCTCCAGGAGTAATCAAGAAGGCCGGCGTTCTGAGCCAGGGTCAGCGGTGCCGTGCAAGCACTTCCCGGACGCCTTCGGCAAGATCCGGACGACGTAGTGCCGCGGCGACCACGGCCTCGACGTAGCCGAGTTTGTCGCCGCAGTCATACCGCCCGCCACGATATACCGCAGCGTGGAACGCGGAAGTGCCGATGAGTTTCTGCATGGCGTCGGTCAGCTGGATCTCGCCGCCGGCCCCACGCTCACCCTTTTCCAGGTGCGCGAATACCTCCGGCACCAGCACGTAGCGGCCGATGATCGACAGCCGCGACGGTGCGTCTTCAGGCTTGGGCTTCTCGACCATGCCGGTGACCTCGATCAGCTCGTCCTCGACCTTGCCGGTCGCGATGATGCCGTAGCGGCTGGTGTGCTCGGCCGGCACCTCGACCACCGAGATGACGTTGCCGCCGGTCCGCTCGTGCAGCCGGCACAGGTCCACCAGCGGCGGCGGGTCGGAGAGGAGCAGCTCGTCGACGAGCAGCACGGCGAACGGCTCCTCGCCCACGATGTGCCGCGCGCACCAGACGGCATGGCCCAGGCCGTGCGGCTCTTGCTGACGAGTATAGATCACCTCGCCAGCCACCGGGACCGATGCCTCGAGGTCGGCCAGCACAGCGGTCTTGTTCTTGCGCTGCAGCGTGTCGAACAGCTCGTAGGCCCGGTCGAAATGGTCCTCGATCAGGGTCTTGCCGCGCCCGGTCACGAACACGAACCGCTCGATGCCCGCTGCCGCCGCCTCTTCGAAGGCATACTGGATCACCGGCTTGTCGACGACCGGCAGCATCTCCTTGGGCATGACCTTCGTGGCAGGCAGCATTCGGGTGCCGAGCCCCGCCACAGGAAAGACCGCGGTGCGGATACGTGCCATCGATCCTCGCTAGCCCGGCCCGCCGGGCGCTGGTGGTTCTTCATTCTACCCCAGGCGACCATCACCCGAAGTCTGCGCGCCGACGTTCTTAGAAGCCGGCTGGCCGACCCTTCAATAACCCGGATGCCGCGGCTCCGCAGGCGACTTGCCGCCCACGCATGCCGACCATGCACGGCTCCCATGGCCGGCGGCTGAAAGCGGGCTTGGCCCGCTTTGGTTCCGTCAGCGCATGGTCGGCATCACGAACTCGGCTCCCGCCCGGATGCCGGTCGGCCAGCGCGAGGTGGTGGCTTTCACCCGCGTGTAGAAGCGCACGCCCTCCGGTCCATAGGCGTGGTGGTCGCCAAACAGGCTGCGCTTCCACCCGCCGAAGCTGTGGAACGCCAGCGGCACGGGGATCGGCACGTTCACGCCGACCATGCCGACATTCACGCCATTGACGAAGGTCCGAGCCGCATCGCCGTCGCGGGTGAAGATAGCGGTGCCGTTGCCATACTCGTGATCGTTGATGATCTTCAGCGCGCTGTCGAAACTGTCCTTGCGGACGACCGAAAGGACCGGCCCGAAGATCTCCTCCTTGTAGATCCGCATGTCGGTGGTGACACGGTCGAACAGGCAGCCGCCCATGAAGAAGCCGTTCTCGTAGCCCTGCATGCGGAAGTCGCGGCCATCCACGACCAGGTCCGCACCTTCCTGCACGCCCAGGTCGACATAGCCCCGGACCTTGTCGAGATGCTCCCTGGTGACGAGCGGGCCCATCTCCGCACCGGGCTGGCTGCCAGGGCCGATCTCGAGCTGGCGGACCTTGGGCGCCAGCTTCTCGATCAGGATGTCCGCCGTTTTGTCACCGACGGGCACCGCGACCGAGACCGCCATGCAGCGCTCGCCCGCCGAACCATAGCCGGCACCCATCAGCGCATCGACCGCCTGGTCCATGTCCGCGTCCGGCATGATGATCATGTGGTTCTTGGCACCGCCCAGGGCCTGGACGCGCTTGCCGTTCGTGGTGCCGGTCTTGAACACGTACTCGGCGATCGGGGTCGAGCCCACGAAGGAGATGGCGGCGATGTCCGGGTGCGACAGGAGCCGGTCGACGACGACCTTGTCGCCGTTGACGACGTTCCAGACACCTTCAGGCAGCCCGGCTTCCAGGGCAAGCTCGGCCAAATGCAGGCCAGCCGAGGGGACCTTCTCGGAGGGCTTGTGGATGAAGCAGTTGCCGGTGGCGATCGCCACCGGCGCCATCCAGAGCGGCACCATGGCGGGGAAGTTGAAGGGCGTGATGCCGGCGCACACGCCCACCGGGTAGCGCACCGAGGCGATGTCGACGCCCGTCGCGACCTGGACGCTGATCTCGCCCTTGAGGAGCTGCGGGATGCCGCAGGCGAACTCCACCACCTCCAGGCCGCGGGTGACCGAGCCCTTCGCGTCCTCGATGGTCTTGCCGTGCTCGGCGCTCACCAGGGCGGCGAGCTTTTCCATGTCGCGCTCGATCAGTTCCTTCAGGCGGAACATGATCCGGGCGCGGCGCGTCACCGGCGTGGTCGACCACGTCTCGAACGCCGCCTTGCTGTTGGCGACGACCTGGTCGACCTCGCTCGCGTCGGCCAGGGCCACCTTGCCGCTGATCTCGCCGATCGCCGGATCGAACACGTTGCCGAACCGCCCCGACGTGCCGGCGACGCGCTTGCCGCCGATGAGATGCCCGATCTCCTTCATGACCTGTCTTCCTCTTCGTCCTGGCGGCCTCGACGGCTTTCCGGCGGGGCGGGCATGCTGCCGGTGCCTCCTCTAGCCGATCCGCGTGGCTGCCGCGAGACGGATCCTCCCTTCATCGACGGTGCGACGGCCGCCTCGCCTCGGGTTCGTTCGTGCTGATCGGGGCGGGAGGTTCCTGACGCTCGGGTTCGTTCGTGCGATCCGCGCGCCGCGGCTTCGGGGCTGACATGCTCGGGTTCGTTCGTGCCATGTTCGATGCTCCCAGAGGATCCCCGGACCGTCGCGACGAGCTGCATGCGGAAGCCATGCTAGCACATGCGGTGCTGGCAGACGCAGCGTGCATGGGAGCCACGGCGCATCTGCGGTGTTGTTGCCACATGGACTGGACGATGATCCATTCAGGAGAACAACCATGATGCTCCGACGTAGCCTGCTCGCTCCAGCACTGCTGGCAGTCGCGCTGGCGCTTTCCGCCTGCGGCAATACCGGCAAGGGCGCTGCGATCGGCGGCGCGGCCGGGGCCGGCATCGGCGCCCTCGGTGGCGGCAGTGTCCTCGGGAACGCGGCCACCGGCGCGGTCGTGGGTGGCGCCGGCGGCTTCATCTACGACCAGGTCAAGGGTGACGACGACGACTGAGCGTGGCAGCAGCGGGGCCGGCCGGCAGTTCAGGAAAGCGGCAGCTCATGCCGTGCTCCGCCATTGCCGGCCTCTCCGCGCACGTTCAGGTCAGGTGAGCTCTCAGCTTTCCAGGCCGTTTCGACGATCGGCAATGGTCATGCACCTGGCCCCGATCGGGACGTCGACGAGGCCACTGTCATTCGCCTGAGGCCGCCATCGGTGCCAGCCGCAACCCCGCGACCCAGACAGTCGCATGGATAGCTGGAAGAGGGTGCGGCGCCATCGATTCCTTCAACCTTTGGGCACGGCCCCTGGGTCAGCTCCGGATCCACAGGCTCATTCCAGGCTCTTGCTCGCGATCTCGTAGCAGTCGCGGGACAGGTTGGGCTGGGCCAGTGCGCGCTCGATCTCGGCCCGCATGAGCTGCTGGCGGTGCTGGTCGTACTGCTTGAAGCGACCGAGCGGACGCAGGAGACGCGAGGCGACCTGCGGGTTCCTGGGGTCGAGTTCCAGGATGCGGTCCATCACGAAGCGGTAGCCGGCGCCATCCTTCCGATGGAAGCCGACCGGATTGCCGTTCGCGAACACGCCGACCAGGGAGAAGACCCTGTTGGGGTTGCCCATGGTGAAGGCCGGGTGGTGCATCAGTCGCTCGACCGTCGGCAGGGCGCGGTCGTCGTCGATGCTGGCCTGCAGCGCGAACCACTTGTTCACGACCAGCGGCTCGCCTTGCCAGCGGGCGTAGAAGCGGCCCAGCGCCGTGTCCCCGGCAGGGTCGCGGCTCTCCACCAGGGCGCGCAGGGCCGCAAAGCTGTCGGTCATGTTGTCGGCACGCTCGAACTGGCGCTTGGCACGCTCGATCGCGGCGGCATCGGGCGATTGCACGGCCCAGTACAGCGCCTGGTTCTTCATGGCCCGGCGGCCGACCGACGCCGTATCGGCGGTGAATGGCCCCACATTGTGGAAGCGATCATAGGCAGCCGCCCATTCCGCGCGCAGCGAGGTGGACAGGCTGCGTTGCAGGGACTTCAGCGCCCCGGTGATGCCCTCGACGTCCACCATCGGGCGCTGCTGGCCGACGTAAGCGAATGACGGCAGCTGCACGGCCCGCGCCGCGAACGCCGGATCGTCGGCCGCGTCGTTCAGGACGTTGCGGAAGGCGTCCAGGAGCGAAGGCGATGCTTCTGCATGGCCGCCGGCATCGACCCCGCGCAGGATCAGGCGCAGCGCCAGCTGCTGCCCGGCTTCCCAACGGTTGAACGCATCTTCGTCGCGCCCGAGCAGAGTCGCCAGCTCGTCGTCGGCATAGTCGAGGTTCAGACGGACCGGGGCGGAGAAGTTGCGCAGGAGCGAGGGGATTGGCTCCTCCTGGAGCCCCTTGAACACGAAGCGCTGGCTGGGCTCGGTCAACTCCAGGACGCGCTCGGTCCCCTTGGGCTCGTTCTCGCCCTCCAGCATCAAAGGCTGCGCCGTGCCGTCGCGGCCGATCAGGCCCAGGCGCAGCGGGATATGCAAAGGCTGCTTGTCGGGCTGGCCCGCGGTGGGCGGCGTGGTCTGGGTGATGTCCAGGACATAGGTGCCCGTCGAGGGGTCGAAGGAGCGCTGAACGTCGAGCTTGGGCGTGCCGGCCTGGCTGTACCAGCGGCGGAACTGCGTGAGGTCCTTGCCCGAGGCGCCCTCCATCGCCTTGACGAAGTCCTCGCAGGTGACGGCCTGGCCGTCATGGCGCTGGAAGTAGAGGTCGATGCCGGCGCGGTACTTCTCAGACCCGATCAGGGTGTGGATCATGCGGATGACCTCCGCCCCCTTCTCGTAGACCGTCCGCGTGTAGAAGTTGTTGATCTCGACGTAGCTGTCCGGGCGGATCGGGTGCGACATCGGCCCGGCATCCTCGGGAAACTGCCCCTCCCGAAGGAGCTGGACGTCGCCGATCCGCTTGACCGGCGCCGAGTGCATGTCGGCGCTGAACTGCTGGTCGCGGAAGACGGTGAGGCCTTCCTTCAGGGTCAGCTGGAACCAGTCGCGGCAGGTGACCCGGTTGCCCGTCCAGTTGTGGAAGTACTCGTGCGCGACGATCCGTTCGACCTGCATGAAGTCGGCATCGGTCGCGGTATCGGCACGGGCCAGGGTCGCCGAGGTGTTGAAGATGTTGAGGCCCTTGTTCTCCATCGCCCCCATGTTGAAGTGGGAGACGGCCACGATCATGAACAGGTCGAGGTCGTATTCAAGGCCATAGGCCTCCTCGTCCCACTTCATCGACTTCTTGAGCGACGCCATGGCGTGGTGGCACTGATCGATGACCGCGTGCTCGGAATAGATCCGCAGGTCGACGGTCCGGCCGGACATGGTGGTGAAGCTGTCCTGCAGGAGTGCCAGATCGCCGGCCACCAGGGCGAACAGGTAGGAGGGCTTGGGGAACGGGTCCTCCCATAGCGCCCAGTGGCGGCCGTCCGGCAGGTCGCCCGAGGCCAACGGATTGCCGTTCGAAAGGAGGACGGGGCAGGACTTCCGATCGCCGGTGACGCGGACCCGGTAGGTGCTCATCACATCCGGCCGGTCCTGGGAGAAGGCGATGCGGCGAAAGCCCTGCGCCTCGCACTGCGTGCAGAAGATGCCGTTGCTGAGATAGAGCCCGGTCAGGGCCGTGTTAGCCTTGGGGTTGCAGCGCTGGATGATCTCGAGGACGCACTGATCCGGCAGGCCCGCGATGCGCAGCCCGGTCGATGTGCGCTGGATCCTGTCAGCCGGCAGCGGCACGCCGTTGACCCTGGCCGAGACGAAGGTCAGCGCCTCGCCATCCAGCTCCAGATCCGGCTTGCCTTCAGCCTTGTCGTTCTTCTCCAGGGTGAGGCGGGACACGATCGTGGCGTCCTCGGGCTGCAGGTCGACATCGAGCTCGATCTGCCGCGTCCACCAATCCGGCTCCCGGTAATCCTCGCGCCGGATGATGGTCCGCGTGCTGCCGTCAGCCATGGGGTCTCTCTTCTCGATCCGCAAAGGGCGAAGATGGCGGTGCGGGTCTCCTGCCGCAACCGGGTGCGCTCCTTTGCGGATCGTGGCATGGATCGGCCGCGCCGGATGGCGTCGATCGGATGGACGAAGCGGGAGAGCGACCATGGCCACCTATGCATTTCTGGGACTGGGCGTGATGGGTGGCCCGATGGCCGGGCATCTGGCCAAGCAGGGCCACCAGGTGACCGTCTGGAACCGGACGGGTGCCAAGGCCGAAGCCTGGACGAAGGAGCATGGCGGCAAGGCGGCCGGGTCCGCCAGGGAAGCGGCGTCGGGTGCAGAGGTCGTGTTCATGTGCCTTGGCAACGACGACGACGTGCGATCGGTCGTCTATGGCGACGAGGGTGCGCTGGCCGGCCTGGGCGAAGGGGCGATCCTCGTCGACCACACCACCGCCTCGGCGGACCTGGCACGCGAGCTGGACGAAGCCTGCCGCAAGGCCGGCCGTTCCTTCCTGGACGGGCCGGTGTCCGGTGGACAGGCCGGTGCGGTGAACGGCGTGCTCACGATCATGGTGGGGGGCGAGGCGGATGCCTTCGCCAGGGCCGAGCCGGGCATGAAAGCGTACGGGCGTACAATCACCCATATGGGCCCGGCCGGTGCGGGGCAGCTCACCAAGATGGTCAACCAGATCTGCATTGCCGGGCTGGTGCAAGCTCTGAGCGAGGCCGTGAACTTCGCGCAGAAGGCGGGCCTCGACACCGACAAGGTGCTGGCCACGATCAGCAAGGGGGCGGCACAGTCCTGGCAGATGGAGAACCGCTGGAAGACCATGGTCGAGGACAAGTTCGACTTCGGCTTCGCAGTGGACTGGATGCGCAAGGACCTAGGCATCTGCCTGGAAGAGGCCAAGCGCAACGGTGCGCCGCTGCCGGTGACTTCGCTGGTCGACCAGTTCTACCGCATGGTGCAGATGAAGGGCGGCGAGCGATTCGACACCTCGTCATTGATAACGAACCTGCGTGATCCGAAGTGAGCGACAACCGTACCACTGGCATGAACTCGGCGTGCTGCCTAAATTCAGGGCGATGCTCATCTCGCTTGCAGCACATGGTTCCGCAAGTGACGACGAGACGAAGACGAGGACACGACCATGCCGGACCGACAAGCCAAGTATCAAATCGGCCAGGTGGTGAAGCACAAGATCTTCCCCTTCCGCGGCGTCATTTTCGACGTCGACCCTGAGTTCGCCAATACGGAAGACTGGTACCAGTCGATCCCGGAAGAACTGCGGCCGCGCAAGGACCAGCCCTTCTACCACCTGTTCGCGGAGAACTCGGAGAGCTACTACGTCGCCTATGTATCCGAGCAGAACCTCCTGCCGGACGCAACCGACGAGCCGATCGAGCATCCGCAGGTCCAGCAGATGTTCGGCGAGCTGCGCGACGGGCTCTACCTGCACAAGGATCGGGTGACGCATTGAGGCGGCCTGCCGCCTGGCGGTACGGGCCGGAAGGCTAACGCCGGGGTTTGGCAAGCGCGTGAGCTGGGCTACACTGTCCGGGCGGCAGTGGGGCCGGAGGGAGCGGGATACATGAAGTTCTTCGTCGACACGGCCGAGATCGCCGACATCCGGGAGATGGCGGCCACGGGTCTGCTGGACGGTGTCACCACCAATCCGTCGCTGGTGGCGAAGTCGGGCAAGCACTTCCTGGAGCTCATCGCCGAGATCTGTGACGTGGTCGAGGGACCGGTCAGCGCCGAGGTGACCTCGCCTGACGCCGAGACGATGCTGAAGGAGGGGCTCAAGCTCTCCAAGATCGCGAGCAACGTCTGCGTGAAGCTGCCGCTGACCAAGGACGGCCTGTACGTCTGCAAGAAGCTGACCGACCAGGGCATCAAGACCAACGTCACGCTCTGCTTTTCGCCGGCGCAGGCGATTTTGGCCGCCAAGGCCGGCGCCACCTACGTGTCGCCGTTCGTCGGCCGCGTCGACGATATCGGCTCGGACGGCATGCAGCTGATCGCGGACATCGTCCAGATCTACAAGAATTACGAGCACTTCAAGACCGAGGTGCTGGTGGCGTCGGTACGGGGCCCCTCGCATGTGGTGGCGGCCGCCAAGCTCGGCGCGCATGTCGCGACCATGCCGCCCAGCGTGATCAAGAGCCTGCTGAACCACCCGCTGACGGACAAGGGCCTGGCGTCGTTCACCTCCGACTGGGCCAAGACTGGCCAGTCCATCCTCTGAGCGGGAGCGGCCGGATGCGGGCGCTGGCCTTGGCGACGTTGCTGCTCGCACCGGCTGCCGCGGCTGCGCAGGATCCGGCCAATGATCTGCTGCGTGACCTGGGGCTGGCACCGGCCGCGCAGCTCGTGACGGTCCAGGCACTGCGCCGGGCCGACGGGCTGGTCGTGGTGACGCTCACGCCTCAAGGTGCTGTCAAGCTCGTTGCGGATCCGGGCGTGAGCGTCGTGCCGGTCGACCAGGCAGGTCTGCCAGTGGCCGATCCGGTCGCGATGCTGGACAGGGCGAAGGAATACTTTCCTCTTCCTCCCTCCCTGGTGGTACACCCGGGCACTGCGGCCGCGCTCAAGGTCGAGTACGCCTATTGCGTGGTCGCCAAGCAGTGCCTGTTCGGCGATGTGACAGTCGCCATCCCGCCCCCGGCCTGAACCACTCTTTGCCAGCAAGCGCGCAGGCTCGACCGGCGGCAGTGCCGGCGCGGGACGAACCGCGATCCCATGAACCACGTGTTAACATTGGTTAAAGAAACGCAGGATTCCCAATGACGCGGCGATAGAGCTAGTGACGGGAGCGTATACCACCGGTACGTTGTGAAACGTTGGACAGTGTCGCAGCGGCAACATTCAGCCTGTGCGATGGCAATATCTACAGTATGAAGTCAGTGGCCTGTCATCATCGCGAAGGGCAGGTCAAACTAGATGCTTCGTACAGCCCGACCGGCCGCGGTATTTAATTATCGTGTCGGTGGGGCTGACTGGAGGGCCGGAAGCAGGTGTTGCGTCGGGCTGGAAAACCGGTGGTACAGAGATGATCGGGCGCCGGCTGTTCGCGGGCCTGCGTGCCGACAAATGGAGTGCTTCAGCACCATGACCGAAGTCGCAGCGTCCATCGCACGCAGAGTTCCAGCATGGCGCCGCCGGCGCTCGTCCTTCAACGGGCACGGACGCACACTGCTCGGCTTTTTCCTGGGCGGGCTGGCACTTCTGGCACTGCCGGAGCGGGCCCAGGCGGTCACGCCACCCTCCTTCTTCGTCACCTGCAGCGCCGGCAGCAATTCCTCCAAGACATGCCAGTTCGGGTTCGATTCGGCCAGGGTCGTGCTCTACAAGCGCCTCTCGTCGACAGCCTGCGTGCAGGGTTCGAGCTGGAGCAGCACGTCGAGCGCCGTCACGGTCCGCAACGGGTGCAGCGCCGAGTTCAAGGTCGACATGAAGTCGGAGCGTCCGCACGTCATCGTGCTGACCGATATCGGCCAGGACCCGGACGACCACCAGTCCCTGATCCGCACCCTGCTCTACTCCAACGACATCAGCCTGAAGGCGATCATCCCTACCTATCGTCCGGGCAAGCCGGTCGGGACCGACATCGTCCGCTCGACGATCGCCGCCTATGACAAGGATCTGTCGAGGCTCCAGGAGCACGATATCCGCTTCCCTCGCGGCGAGATCCTGCTCAAGCGCCTCAAGCCAGGGTTGAACTACAACAATGCGATCGGGGCCGGGCGCGATTCCCAAGGCTCCAACTACATCATCAACGTGGTGGACCAGGCCCAGGTCCCCGTCTGGGTGCTGGTCTGGGGCGGCAGCCGGGAGCTGGCCCAGGCACTCTACAAGGTGAAGAGCGCCCGCTCGGCCAGCGCCTATGCGGCCTTCCAGAAGAAGCTGCGCGTCTACACCATCTCCTGGAGCCAGTA
>NZ_DATAGQ010000226.1:0-4958 GCF_036263595.1 Geminicoccus sp.
CCAAAACCCGGTGCAGTCGGCCCGCAACGCCCGGTTCACGCTGGACGGCGTGACGATCGAGCGCTCGTCGAACAAGGTGGAGGACGTGCTGCAGGGCGTGACCCTCAACCTGTTCCGCGGCGAGCCGGGCACGACCGTGACGGTGGAGGTCGAGCGCTCGCTTGGTGCGGTGAAGGAACAGATCACCGGGCTGGTCGACGCCCACAACGCGTTTCGCGACTTCATCAGCCAGCAGAACAAGGTCGGCAGCGACGGCGGGGTCTCCGAGGAGAGCCCGCTCTTCGCCAACGCCTTCCTGCGCGATATCCAGACGAGTGTCTCGTCCATGCTGGGTGGGGCCGCCTCGGGTGGCGGCAGTCTCGGTGAACTCGGCATCTCGTTCGATTCGTCGAACAGGATGCAGGTCAATTCGACCAAGCTCGACAATGCGCTGCTGACGAAACTGGACCGGGTTCGCGACATCCTCGAGTTCCGTGTCGAGACGTCGTCGACCGACTTGGTGGTGTCACGCCACGCCGGCAGCTTGCAGCATGGCAGCTTCACAATCGCTATCGTGGACGCGGACGCTGACGGAAAGATCGAGAGCGCCACGATCGACGGCATCGGCGTCGACGTCAACAAGGGCTTCATCAAGGGCCGCACCGGCACGCCCTATGCCGGACTGGAGTTCAGCTGGGTGGGCAAGGGCTCCACATCCATCAACGTGACGGCCAGTCAGGGAGTGGCGGATCGGACCTACAACGAGCTGGCCAAGGCCTTGGACGAGACGGAAGGCCGCCTTGCCAACGAGGTCGGCGAGATCGAATTCGGCATCGGAAAGGCGCAGGAGGAGATCGCCCGGGTCAACGAGCGGGCCGAGCGGTACCAGGAGCAACTGGTCAGGAAGTTCAGCGCGCTGGAGACGGCGCTCGCCCAGTCCAAGGCGATGCTGCAGCAGATCCGGGCGGCGCTCGGCCAGAACGACGACAGCTAGTGGAGCAAGCGATGAAGCCATCGGTCCACCAGCAGCGGGCGCTCAGCGCCTATGGGCAGGCGACCCAGACGGTCCCGGCAGCACGGCAGATTGTCATGCTCTATGACGGGATGATCCGCAGGATGGAGGAGGCTCGGCAAGCCTGCATCGAGGGCCGCATCGAGGATCGGTGGCAGGCGACCCAGAAAGCCGCGCGCATCGTCGATGCCCTGCACGCCAGCCTCGACCACGATGCCGGCGGCGAGGTCGCGGCCACCCTCGACCGCTGGTACACGATGATCGGCCTGCGCATGCAGCAGGTGAACATCGCCAACGATCCCCAGCAGTGCAGCGAGCTGATCGCGCTCTTGCGGGAGCTCAGGGCGGCCTGGGACCAGCTGTCGACCAGCCCCGTCGCACTGTCCCGGTCCACCGGGTCGGCGGCGATCTACGACCGAGCGAGGAGCGCCTGACGGCTGCGCGTGCTGGCGCAGCCCACGGCAGTGTCCCCGCACAAACGAGCAGCCGTCCTGCGTCCTGGACTGACCATTACCCCGGCAGGTCCGATGATCGCGGCCTGCGACGTGGCGACATGGGACGGGCGGTGACGTCCTCCTGTCGGGAAGGATCCATGCGCTCTCCTCGAACGGGCTCTCCGGGCCTGTCCCCCGGTTTCGGGAGCGGCATGTCGGGACGCTCACTGCCTGGATGTAGGCAGTGCTGCCTCGATCGGTCTTAATGGTGCGGCGTCGGAGGCCAATCTCCTGAAGCCTCGCGCAGACGGGCGAGCGTGGACGGCTCTACCCTCCGCAGCCCGTGGATGGCGCGGTGGCTTCCGCCAGCCATGCCACGCTCGGCCAGCCCCACCGCCATCAGGCTGGATGATGCTGCGGATCCGGTAATCGCCCTGCCGGGAGACCCGGCCCCGGCCGGCAGCAGGATGTCAGTCCCGCTTTTGCCGGCTGGGCTCGATGATCACGTTCGGTGGTGTCTCGCCGGGTCCCTCGTCGAGGATCCGCTCCAACCGGCCTTGAAGCAGCGCGTCGGCCGTATCGTCGACCGTACTGCCTTCGGCCTGGTACGGGTCGGGGGCATCGGTGGCCATTTCGCTCCGCCTCTCCGCCTGGACATCTGCGATGGCCGTGGGCGGCAGCAGGCCCATGCTTGCTGCATGCCGGGCGATGGCGAGGCTGTCGGCTGCCAGGACGAGGGTGCTCCCGGCTTCGGTCACCGCCGCCGCCAGTTGCTCGATCTCTCGGATCCTGCAGCGGTCGCGCGATACGTTGCGAATATAGACGGCGGCTACCCGTCCCGGATGATCGACCACGATCTGGCGGTAGACTTCGGGGTCGTGCTGGCCGCTATCGCCGATCAGCACGAACGGCAGGTCGCGATAGAGCGACAGCATGTTGCGGATCAGATCGCGCTTGTGGTCCTCCGCCTTGCGCGGCAGGGGCCAGCTCCAGGACACCCCCCACTCGCGCAGGAACAGGATCGGCCCGATTGGAATCCGGTGCAGCCTGAAGAACTCGTCCAGGACGCCATAGATCCCCCAGGGTGCCCGCGAGACGTAGAGCAGCGGGTTGCCCTCGTGCCCCGTCCATCCGCCGTGCAGCGCGCGGTACAGGGCGGCCACACCCGGGAAGGCCGTGCGTCGCTCGGCATCCTGCACAAACAGCCGCCAGAGCATCTTCAGCCTGTTGGCCACGCCCGTGTGCATGATCGTATCGTCGATGTCGCTGATCACGACGAAGCGGCAATGGTCCGGCGGAATGAATACCTGGCCCTGCGCACGCACTCGCCGCGGCTCGTCCAGGCGCAGCGCGATCCTGTGCCAAGACCGGCTGGCCGGCGGCGGGGCATCCGGTTTCAGGTGGATTCTGAAATAGCCGTCCCGGTCGGTCGTGACCTGCTCCTCGGTGTCGTAGAAGCAGGCGGTCACCGTCGCGCCGCGCACGGCACGCCGCACGATCCGGCGGCCGATGTCGCGCAGGTCGTCAATCAGGTCGTCCGCACGTCCGTCACGGTCGGCCGCGGACTGCCAGAACACCCGGCCGATCAGGAAGATCTCCTCCCGCGACCCATAGCCTCGATATGGCTCGATCACGACGCCGCGCCGCCCTTGGGCCGTCCTCGCCGGGCGGCCGATCAGGTGGAGGATCCTTGCCACCCCCCGTTTCCAGTTCGCCATCGGATCGACCAGTACCAGTTGATGATTTGCCGAGCACTTGGATAGGTCAAAGCCCCAGCCGGGAAGAAGGTCCCCCGAGCCGCAGGAAATCGTACGGTCTGACCAGGTGGATCGCGCAGAAGTTCTGGCGGCCCACGCTCCGCATGTCCTCCTATCGTAGCGGAAGATCGCACGGCTGACAGCCGCAGGCCCGCATGGTCTCCAACCGGACAACAGCCTTTTGGTCCAGCCTCGGTCGCATCGAAGGCTTCGCTTCGTCATGCGGTGGTGGTCTTCATCGACGAGAAGAGCCAGATCAAGACGTTCGACAGCCCGGCTTGCCGCTGACGCGGGGCAAGCGCGACCGTGAGCCACGGCGACAAGCCATGGCACCACGACTCCTGCTGGCCGCTCGCAGCGTGCACGAAGGCGAGGTCAACGGCCGCTGCCGCGCCGCACCATCGGCATCAGGCACTCGCCCGCTGCCTCGTCACCGGCCAGCGCCCGGTGCCGGCCAGCAAGATGATCCATGCCATGCTGCCTACAGGCACCCGAGGTGCTGGACTGGCTCGCCAACCATCCCAGCTGGATGTTCCACTTGACCCCCACCTCGTGCGCCTGGCCATGATGCCGTGGAGAGATTTTTTCCGAGTTCCCCCGGCAAGCCCTGGAACGGGTGAGTCTTCCGTTCGGCCGAGGACCCCGCAACGGGGATCGCACGCTACATCGCCGCCACGGCCAACCAACCCCGAGCCCCTTGTCCGGACTGCGACCGTTAAGGCGACGGCCAGACCCATCCTGAACCATTCGTCCTAGGCAGGGCACCAGGAGATGAGCGAGTAGACATGGCGGCGTCTTGAGCCGCTGTCGCCGCCGGGTGATGGACGGGATCTGCGGATCCCGCGCTGTGGCGCAAGCTCTCCTCGGCCTGCTGACGGTGATGGCGGACCGGCCGACACGCTGCAACCCTTGGCAGATGGCGCCGAACAGCTTCTGCCACTGGTCTTGTGCCGGGGCATGGCGCGGGTGCCGGTAGCTTGGCAGCGCCAAGCTGACGAGCCTGGCAAGCTGGACCGGGCGCAGCATCACGCCAACGCTTCCTTGATCCGGCCGCACCAGCGTCGCCAGCGTAGAAGCGGGCAGCAAAGCGGGAATGCCCGGCCCAGGCCCGGGATGACTTTTCGACCATGAACGGCCGGAGAGCCATTCATCCGGCATCCATCGAAGCCAGGACCTGGAGCGATCCATCTGCGCTGCGGCGGCCGTGGGCGACCGCTCGTTCTTCATCTGATTGGTGGTGAAGCTGCCGACGACAAGGCGCTGCCCCACTTGTTGGACGGCTGGCGGATCCACCGTTCCGGCCCAGGAAGTCGGCACAAGCGGCCAAACCGGCTGGTCATTGATCGGCAGCGTCATCGCGCAGCCCCGTGGTGACTGCCGCAAAACCCCGGGGTTTGGCCGTGCTGCTGCGATTCGATCCTGCCGACTGGAGTGGGGAGCGGCCGATAGTGTGCCTGGCGATGGGTCAGGTGAGCATGGTGAAGCACTGTTGCCGGCAGCGTATGGAGCTAACCAGCGGCTGGAGCGGGTCAGGGCGCAGGCCGACGTGGGGCCCAAGCGCAGGGCACCGACGGGGCGGCCTGCGCTTGGGCTCCCCAGGCGTTACGGATGGCCTACTCTCTCGAAGATCGAATTGGATGCTCCATGGCACAGGTTCACCACGGCAGCGCCACGACCACGGCTCGCAGCCGAGCACAAATCCAATCCTCGAGAAGTACCCATCGCAGTCCTCGCGCGCCGGCTCGGGCAGGGTCGGAAGACGGTGAGGAAGTAGCG
>NZ_DATAGQ010000227.1:0-51898 GCF_036263595.1 Geminicoccus sp.
ACACCTCCGACTTGCCCGTGACGACCCGCTCGAACGCGGCTTCGACACTGGCGCGGTCGTCCGCATGAACGATCCGCCAAGGCTCAGGATCGTCGGGCAGTTCATCGTCCCGATACCCGAGCGCCGTCTTCCACTGCGGCGACCGCCAGACCCGCCGACCGAGAATGTCCAGATCCCACACCCACTGGCCCGCACTCGTCAGGGCGAAGCTGGCGCGTCGCTCGGTCTCGATCAGTGCGGCCTGAACGGCCTTCTGGCGATCGATGTCGACGATCTGGACCAGGTAGTGGGTCATCCGTCCGGCGTCGTCCCGGCGCAAGGCGGAGACGTGCACCGTCACCCAGACGAACGAGCCATTCCTGTGCCGGTAGCGTCGCTCCGCACGATAGGCTTCGAAATGGCCCCCGCGCATCCGCGCGGTGCGTTCACGTACCTCGATCAGATCATGGGGATGAAGCAGCGTTTCGAGGTTGAAGTCGGCTACTTCGTCCGGACGGTATCCCAACAGGTTCGCAAATGCTGGATTCGCATATAGCGTACTACCATTGGAATCTTTGACAACCATGCCAATGGCTGCCTGTTCCATCATCGAAGAGAATAAGCAGACATCTTTAGTAAACAACGTCAGTCACCGGAAATCTCGGCCATTCCAATCATCTGTGACCAGTTTCGCAGATTCATGCAACATAGCCAGTCGCACGAGCATATCAGGGGACAGGCTTCAAGCTGCAGGATAGCCGCGCCCGCGACCAGCAGGCGACTTGCGCCAGGCTTGGCCTATCCGGCTTGGTTCCAGCCACCGCCCAGGGCGCGGTACAGGCTGACGCTTGCGGTAAATCTGGCCAGATCCGCCTGGGTCAGCGTGTCGGCTGCCGTGAAGCTGGTCTGCTGTGCCTGCAGGACCGAGACGAAATCGGTCGCACCGGTGCGCCAGCGCAATTCGGCGATGCGATAGGCTTCACGCGCAGCGATGTAGGCGTCGCGACGCAGCGCGAACGTCCGTTCCGCCGCCTGGACGGCGATGAGGGAGTTCTCGACGTCCTGTAGCGCCGCGAGGATGGACTGGGAGTAGACCGCCGCCAGCTCCTGATAGCGCGCCACAGCCTCGTCCTCGCCTGCTTCCAGCCGGCCAGCGTCGAAAATGGGTGTCGTGACCGCGCCCGCCAGCGACCAGATCGCTCCGTCGGCTGACATGAGGTCGCTGAACTCGGTGCTCTGCAGCCCGCCGGACACAGTCAGGGCGACTACCGGAAAACGTGCCGCCCGCGCGGCCTGGGCATCGAAACCTGCCGCCGCCAAGTCCGCTTCCGCCCGCGCCAGGTCCGGCCGGCGGCGCAACAGTTCCGAGGGCAGCCCAGCCATGATCGGCGGCAATTGCAGCCGATCGAGGGTAGGGACGGCCACCGACAGTGTTTCAGGGCGCCTGCCCAGCAGGAGCGCCAGGGCATTGGCCTGACGCCGCTCGTCGCCCTCCAGGCCGGCCACGGCCGCTTCCTGGCTCTTCACCGCGGACAACTGCTGCTGCACCTCCAGCTCCGAAGCCTGCCCGGCCGTGGCCTGAACGCGGACGATCCCCTGGACGCGCCGCGCCGCGTCCAACGTGTCCCTGGCCAGCGCCAGCCGGTCACGCAGCGCCAGCAGCGTGAAGTAAGCGTTGGCTGTATCGGCGGTCAGGGTGAGGGTGACCGCGTCGCGATCGTACACGGTCGCGAGCAGCAGCGTGTCGCTCGCGTTCGCGAGGTTCTCCAGCTCCCCCGCCAGGTCAAGCTCATAGGAAGCCGAGATCGCGGCGCTATAGCTGGTCCGGGTCCGGCTGTTGCCGTTCGTGCTGGAGCTCCGGCCGCGGCTGAGCCCGCCGTCCGCGTCGATGACCGGGAACAGGGCGGCGCGGGTGATGCGGGTCTGCGCCTCCGCCTGTGCCACGCGCTGGACGGCTGCCTCCAGATCGCGATTGTTCGCCGCGGCCTCCAGGATCAGCGCATCCAGTTCCTCGCTGCCGAAGGCACGCCACCAGTCAGGATCCGGCCAGGTTGCGGCCGCGTCGGCCGGCAGGGCCATGAACCGGTTGCCGGGATCGGTCGGCGCCGTGGCGAGGCGCTGGCTGATGTCGCAGGCCGACAGCCCTGCCAGGGCCGCCAGCACCAGGGCGATTCGCGCTTGGGTCAATCGGCCGCCAGTGCCGCTACCGGGTCCAGCCGGGACGCCTTGCGCGCCGGCAGGTACCCGAAGATCAGTCCGGTCAGGACCGCGCAGGCGAACGCCAGCAGGATCGGCCCCGTGGTCAGGAGGATCGGGCGTCCGAACGCGCCCAAGGCAAGGGCGCTCCCTACCCCCAGCAGCACGCCGACCAGGCCACCCACGAGGCAGACCGCCAGTGCCTCCGCGTTGAACTGCAGGAGGATGTCGCGTGGACGGGCACCGGTTGCCATCCGCACCCCGATCTCGCGGGTCCGCTCGGTCACGCTCACCAGCATGATGTTCATGACACCGATGCCGCCGACCAGCAGCGAGATCAGCGCGATGGCGCCGAGCAGCACGGTCAGCGTGTTCTGCGACTCCATGGCCATGTCCAGGATCGCCGCCGTGTTGCGGATCTGGAAGTCCATGGCCCCGTGCCGCGCCTGCAGGAGTGCTGTCAGTTCCGCCTCCGTCTCGTCCATCCGGCTGGTGTCGGCGACCTGGACCGTGATCGAGCGCACGAACGGCTTGCCGTGCAGGCGGAGCTGTCCCGTCGTCAGCGGCACGAACACGACGTCGTCCTGGTCGGAGCCGAACGGGGTGGCGCCCTTGGCCGCCATCACGCCGATCACCTGGAACGGCACGTTGTTCAGGAGCATGTAGGCGCCGAGTGGATCGGCCTCGCCGAACAGGTTGCGGGCGACCGTCTGCCCGATCACCGCCACGGCTGCGAACTCCTTCACGTCGCGCTCGGTGAAGAAGCTGCCCGAGGCGACCGGCCAGGCACGGACATCCGGGAAGGATGGCACGGTGGAATCCGTCTGCGTGACGGCATCGGCACCCTCCGCCCGGGCCGTCGCGTTGAACGTGTACTCGGAGATGGCGCCCCGGACATTCTCCAGGCGCTCGATGGCGAGGCGGTCCGCATCCACCAAGGTCGCCACCGTCCCATCGGTCGTTCGGACGTTTCGGGCGCCAGGCCGCACCAGCAGGAGGTCCGGACCCATCGCGGAAATACGGTCCAGCACCTCCTTCTTGGCGCCATTGCCGATCGCCAGCATCGCCACGACCGACGCCACGCCGATCACGACACCCAGCAGGGTCAGGGCCGTGCGGAACAGATTGGCCGACAAGGCACGGCCAGCGGTCTTCAGGATCTCGCCCGCGACCGGCATGGCCGAGGCGCGGGCGGGCGCCGGCGTCCCGGACCTCGTGCGCGGTGCCGGCAGCACCGCTCCGCTGTCAGCGATGATCCGGCCGTCCCGCATCTCGACCAGCCGGTCCGCCTGCTGGGCCACGCCGCGGTCATGGGTGATCAGGATGACCGTATGGCCGAGCCCGTGCAGTTCGCGCAGGAGGCGCATCACGTCCTGGCCGCTGGCACTGTCGAGAGCGCCGGTGGGTTCGTCGGCGAGGATGACTTCCCCGCCGTTCATCAGCGCGCGCGCGATCGAGACGCGCTGCTGCTGGCCACCCGAGAGCTGGGCCGGCCGGTGGTCGAGGCGCTCGCCCAGGCCCAGCATGGTCAGCAGCTCGGCCGCCCGTTCCTCGCGCAGGGCCTTGGGCTTGCCGGCATAGACCGCTGGCACCTCCACGTTCTCGAGCGCGCTTTCGTTGGCCAGGAGGTTGTACTGCTGGAACACGAAGCCGAACCGATCGCGGCGCAAGCCTGCCCGCTCGGTCGGGTCGAGGTCGCCGACCTCCTCGTCGTCGAACCGGTAGCTGCCACCGCTCGGCCGGTCCAGCAGGCCCAGGATGTTCATGAGCGTCGTCTTGCCGGACCCCGACTGGCCCATGATCGCGACGAATTCGCCGCGCCGGATGTCCAGGTCGACCCCACGCAGGGCCAGCACCTCCGTTTCTCCTCGCGCGAAGCTGCGCTCGATCCCGCGCAGGCTGATGAGGGGAGGCGGCGCTGCCAGCGGCGCGGTACCGCCGGCGGGCGGCCTGGTCTGGACCAGCAGGCTCACAGGCGCGGTCCCATCGCCGGCCGCGGCCTCGCAGCGTCCTGGGGCGCAGTGACACCTTTGAGGACGACCCGTTCTCCTGGTTCCAGGCCCGAGACCACCTCCGTATGCACCCGGTCGCTCACCCCGATCCGGATCTGCCGCGAGGAGACGTTGCCCTCAGCATCGAGCACCTGGACGGTCCGCTCCGCCGTGCCATCATCCCGGGAGAGGGCGGCCAGCGGCACCATCGGGACATCCTTCGCCTCGGCCCGGATGAAGAAGGCCTGTACGCTCATCTGCGGCAGCAGCTCTCCATCCGCGTTGGCAACGTCGAACAGCGCCGTATAGAGCGTGACGTTGTTCACGACTTCCGGCGTCGGGTAGATCTGCCGCAGCGTGCCGTTGCGCGGCTCGTCCGGACGACCCAGCGTGTTGAAGCGCACGGGCATGCCCAGCCGCAGCTTCGGCTGGTCCGCCTCGGAAACCTGCACCTCGACCGTCATGGTCGCGAGATCGGCGATGCGCAGCAGGATCGGCGCGGACTGGTTGGCGTTGAGGGTCTGGCCCTGCACGGCCGTCACGGAGATCACCGTGCCGGTCATCGGTGCCGCGATGCGCGTGAAGGACAGGTTGGCCCGATCCGCGGCGATGGTCGCCTCCTGGCCGGAGATTTCGGCCTCCGTCTGGAGGATCTGCGCGTCCAGCACGCGCAGCTGCGCCTCCGCGATGTCGAGCTGGTCGCGGCTGGTGGCATTGCCGCGGAACATGGCGCGCTGGCGGTTGGCCTGAGCCTCGGCCAGCTCGCGCTGGGCCACCTGCTGGGCAAGGACGCCGTTGAGGCGCGCGAGTTCGGCCGTGTCGGTGGACAGACGCGACTGCAGGACCCTGGCATCCAGCTCGGCCAGGAGCTGCCCCTGGGTCACCTGATCGCCAATGGCCGCATTCAGCCTGGTGAGCTGCCCCGACACCTGGGCGCCGACATCGACATAGCTGGCCGGCTGCAAGGTACCCAGGGCACTGACCACGTCGGCGACATCGCCGCGAACGACCTCGACCGTGCGCACCGCCACGGCCTCGCCGTCGTCACTCGGCCACCAGGTGTAGGCGACAGCTGCCACCGCCAGCAGGACCAGGCAGGCCAGGGCCAGGACCCACCGGTTCCGGCGACGACGCCGGGCAGGACGCATCCGGGCGGAGGCGCCCGTCTCGGTGGACGGGGGAGCAAGCTCGTTCATGGATCTCCGCGGCAGGTTCCCGGACGGCTCCGAGGGTACGGAGTAGCCACCCGCCGACAAACGACTAGGACCGATTCGCTTCCTCATTATGTGCTGCGATGTAACGGTCGGTTACAAGAGGAAGCCCTGATGCTGCTGCTCCGTGCCGCGCCATCAGCCGGCAGCCTGATGCAAGATCAGGTCGCTCCCACGCTATCGTGCCCACCCTCTGCCGTGCTCTTACCTTGCGGCCAAGGGGGCTGCCGGCGCGGCTTCGATGGAGGACCAGTTCATGCCGAGCGACATCGAGATTGCCCGGGCGGCAAAGACCAGGCCGATCGTGGAGATCGCGGAAAAGGTCGGGATCACGGCGGACGAGCTGCACCCCTATGGCCGCGCCATCGCCAAGGTCGACCTGTCCGTCCTCGACCGGATGGCCGAGCGTCCGAACGGCAAGCTGGTCCTGGTGACGGCGATCAACCCCACGCCGGCCGGCGAAGGCAAGACCACCACGACCGTGGGCCTGGGCGACGGGCTGAACCGGATCGGCAAGAAGGCGATGATCTGCCTGCGCGAGCCCTCGCTCGGCCCCTGCTTCGGCATGAAGGGTGGAGCTGCCGGCGGCGGCTATGCCCAGATCGTGCCGATGGAGCAGATCAACCTCCATTTCACCGGCGATTTCCACGCCATCGGCAGCGCCCACAATCTGCTCGCGGCGATGGTCGACAATCATATCTACTGGGGCAACGAGGCCGGGCTCGACCAGCGCCGCATCGTCTGGCGCCGAGTCGTCGACATGAACGACCGTGCACTGCGCCAGATCACCAGCTCATTGGGCGGGGTGGCGAACGGATTCCCGCGCGAGGACGGTTTCGACATCACCGTCGCGTCGGAGGTGATGGCGGTGTTCTGCCTCGCCACCAGCATGTACGACCTGGAGCAGCGCCTCGGCCGGATGATCGTGGGCTATACCCGTGACCGCAAGCCGGTCACGGCCAAGGACATCAAGGCCTCGGGTGCCATGGCCGTCCTGCTCAAGGATGCGTTCATGCCGAACTTGGTGCAGACGCTGGAGAACAACCCGGCCTTCGTCCATGGCGGACCGTTCGCGAACATCGCGCATGGCTGCAACTCGGCGATGGCGACGCGCACGGCGCTCAAGCTTGCCGACTACGTGGTGACCGAAGCGGGCTTCGGGGCCGATCTCGGAGCTGAGAAGTTCTTCGACATCAAGTGCCGCAAGGCTGGCCTGACCCCCGACTGCGCCGTGATCGTCGCCACCATCCGCGCGCTCAAGAGCAATGGCGGCGTGAGCAAGGAAGATCTCGGCAAGGAGAACCTGGACGCCCTTAAGAAAGGCATCGTCAACCTCGCCCGCCACGTCCGCAACGTCCGCAAGTTCGGCGTGCCATCCGTCGTGGCGCTGAACCATTTCGTCACCGACACGCCGGCGGAACATGAGTTCGTGCTCCGCTTCTGCCGGGAGGAGCTAGGGGTCGAGGCGTTCGTGTGCGCGCACTGGGCGGAAGGTTCTGCCGGCATCACCGCGCTGTCCGAGCATGTCGTGAAGCTGTGCGACGAGGCGCATTCGCTGGACGGCCGTGGCTTCGTCCATCTCTATCCGGACGACATGCCGCTCTGGGACAAGGTGAAGACGATCGCCACCGAAATCTACGGGGCCCAGGACATCGTCGCCGACAAGAAGATCCAGGACCAGTTCAAGGAGTTGCAGGCGGCGGGCTATGGCCACTTCCCGATCTGCGTGGCCAAGACGCAGTACAGCTTCTCCACCGACCCCACCCTGCGCGGCGCACCGTCCGGCCATCTGGTGCCGATTCGCGAGGTACGTTTGTCCGGAGGAGCCGAGTTCCTGGTGGTGATCTGCGGGGAGATCATGACCATGCCGGGTCTGCCGAAGAAGCCGTCGGCCGAGAGCATCCGCATCGACGAGCGTGGGCAGATCGATGGCCTTTTCTGACCGACCGCTCGCAAAGATAGCGGCTCGAAGCCCATGCCACACGAGCCGTTAACCTTGTTTTAAGTCGAGACCCGTACCCTCGGATCCGTTCAGGATCCTGGGGACGGTGGTTCATGCCCGCTTCGATGAGTTGGCTCGGCAACGATGGTTCGCACGGCGCGGCTGGCGGCAGTGCGAGGACCGGGATGGATCCCGTTGCCGCCACGCCCGCCATCGGCTCATCGCCGACGAGCGCCGTTGCCACGGGTGATGCCGCCGTCGATTCGCTCATCTCCGGCGTGCGCTGGCAGCCCGGCGAGACCGGTCTGGTCATCGAGTACAGCTTCGCCGCGGGGGACTCATCCTGGCGGAGCGGCTATGGCAACGATGAACCGGGCTTTTGGGCCGGTGACTTTTCCGAAGCCGAGAAGGCGGTCGTACGTCAGGCGCTGGGCGCCTGGGCTGATGTCGCCGACATCCACTTCGTCGAAGTCGCAGAATCGGACACGGCGGCAGGCGATCTCCGCTTCGGTCGATCCACGCTGCCGTCGACCGCGTGGGCCTACCTGCCGGATCCGGCTGCCGAAGGCGGTGACATCTGGCTCGGCCAGCAGCGCTTCCCCAGGATCGACGAGCCCGACATCGTCGACTGGGTCTACGCACCAGGCACGTGGCGCTACTTCACCCTGATGCATGAGGTGGGCCACGCCCTGGGGCTGCTGCACACCCATGATGGTGACGACGGCGTGGGCTCGGCACTGGATCCGGCGGTCGACTGGATCGGCAACTCGATCATGAGCTATCGGTCCTACCCGGGCCAGGATCTGGGCCAGGGCTATGCGGTGGAACTCTATCCATCCACGCCGATGGGTCTGGATGTGGCTGCCATGCAGTCCCTCTATGGTGCCTCCTCGGCCTTTGCCGGCAACACGGTCTGGCGATGGGAGGAAGAGGAGCGGATCTACCAGACGATCTGGGACTCCGGCGGTATCGACACGATCGACTGGTCCAACCAGACAACCGCCGCCACGATCCGCCTGGGGCAGAACAGCTGGTCGGAACTGGGCGAGCCGTTCCGCTGGAGAGCCGATGGCGGCGGCAGCCTGCCGGGGACGATGTTCATCTCCCGCGGGACCCTGATCGAAAACGCCATGGGCGGACTTGGCGGTGATCGGATCGACGGCAATGCACTTGCCAACCGGATCGAAGGTCACGGCGGCGACGATCTCCTGTTCGGCCGGGACGGGTCAGATGCCCTGTTCGGTGGCGATGGCGATGATCGGATCGAGGGCGGCAGCGGCGACGATCTCGTGTCGGGCCAGCACGGGATGGACGTCATCCTCGGCGGCAATGGCGATGATGCCCTCCATGGCTTTGCTGGCGACGACCGCCTCTATGGCGAAGTTGGCGCGGACATGGTGTCCGGCGGCGATGGTGCCGATCGGCTCTATGGCGATCTCGACGACGACCTGCTGGACGGCGGGGCCGGGAGTGACCTGGCTGTATGGCGGCACGGGTGACAACCAGCTGAACGGCGGCATCGGCGATGACCGGCTGTTCGCCGGCGGCGGGATCGATCAGTTGCGGGGTGGAGCAGGGCAGGACGTGCTGCATGGCGGCAGCGGCGACGATTCCCTCTACGGCGAGGACGGCAACGATCTTCTCGCAGCTTGGTATGGCAATGACACGATCAGCGGTGGTACCGGGTCAGACACGCTGATGATCCACTTTCATTCCGCTGGCTACCGGATCGAGGGCACGGTTCAGGGTGGACGCCTGGTAGACATCGCATCTGGCGACGGGAACCTGGGCCTCGACCAGTTCATCTCGATCGAGAAGATCGTGTTCCTCGACAGGACCCTGGGCTGGTCCGGAGGCACATGGAACGTACTGGGTTGATCGGCCTGAAAGTATGGCCGCATTCGATGCAGCATTGCCGCTGCGCTGATGGGTGCGAGCTGGTATGATGCCCTATAAGCAAGGGGACGATCGACCGGACGATGGCCGATGATATCGACAAGCGCGAGATCGACACTGAACTGGAAGGTGTTCGAGCGGCCCATCGAGCATTGGATGATCTGATCCGGCAGCTGACCGCGGAGGGCTCCAGCGATCAGCTGCACATCCAGCGCCTCAAGAAGCGCAAGCTGATGCTCAAGGACAAGATCATGGCCCTGGAAAGCGAGCGCATCCCGGACATCATCGCCTGAGCACGGTCGAGTGATCGCCTCGCTGTCACCGATCCGGGCGTTGACCGATCGGGAACAGCCGGTTGACGTGGCCCATCTTGCGGCCCGGTCGCGCCTCCGCCTTGCCATAAAGGTGCAGGCGGGCACCCGGCTCGGCGAGAATGGCAGGCCACCCCAGCACGTCATCGCCGAGTAGATTGGTCATGATCGCATCGTGATGGCGGGTGGTGCTGCCGAGCGGCAACCCGCAGACGGCGCGCACCAGCTGCTCGAATTGGCAGCAAGCACAGGCATCCATCGTCCAGTGGCCGGAATTGTGCGGACGGGGCGCGAGCTCGTTGACCAGGATCCGCCCGTCGCGCGCCAGGAACATCTCGACGCCCAGAACCCCGACCAGGTCCAGGGCCACCGCGATCCGCTCTGCAATACGGACTGCCTCGACGCGTTGTGCAGCGGTGATAGGGGCCGGTGCCAGCGTCTCGGCCAGCACATGGTTGGCGTGCCGGTTCTCCACCGGATCAAAGCTTGCGACGCTGCCGTCCAGTCCGCGCACTGTCACGACCGAGAACTCGAAGGCAAAATCGACCATGGCTTCCAAGATGGCCGGGCCGCCGCCGATCCGATCCAGCGCTTCCCCAGCACCGGCAGCGTCGCGCAGCGCGGTCTGGCCCTTGCCGTCATAGCCGAGCCGCGTGGTCTTCATGACGGCAGGCAGGCCGGCTTCGGCAATTGCACCGGGCAACGCCCGCTCGTCTGGCACCGGCGCAAAGCGGGTGACACCGATCCCGAGACCGGCCACGAACCGTTTCTCCGCGACGCGTTCTTGGCAGACCGCCAGCACGCCGGCACCCGGGCGCACGGGTACCCGCTCCGCCAGTCGCTCGACTGTCCAGGCCGGCACGTTCTCCCATTCGAGGGTCACCACGTCGACGGCCTGGGCGAACCGGTCGAGCGCGGCCGCATCGTCGAAGCCCGCTTCGGTATGGGCTGCCGCCACGAGCGCGGCGGGCGGATCCGCTTCTGACGCATAGATGTGGCAGCGATAGCCGAGCCTGGCGGCCGCCAGGGCCGTCATCCGGCCGAGCTGCCCGCCGCCCAGGATGCCGATCGTCGAGCCGGGAGGAATTGTCTTCATGGCGCGCCGGTCCAGTTCCGCGAAAACCCGTCAGTCCACGACCGCGTCCGGCACCGCCTCGGTCTGGGCCTGCCGCCAGCGTTCCAGCCGCAGCGCCAGGTCCGGGTCCGCCAGGGCAAGGATGGAGGCGGCAAGCAGCCCGGCGTTGATGGCGCCGGCCTTTCCGATCGCAAGTGTGCCGACCGGCACGCCGCCCGGCATCTGCAGGATGGAAAGCACGCTGTCCACACCGCTCAAGGTTGCGCTCTGCACAGGCACGCCCAGCACCGGCAGGGTCGTCAGCGAGGCGATCATGCCAGGCAGGTGCGCGGCGCCGCCTGCACCGGCCAGGATGACCTGCAGCCCGGCCGCCTTCGCACCCTTGGCGAATGAGAACAGGCGGTCCGGCGTGCGATGGGCCGACACCACCCGTGTGAGATTCGGTACGCCCAGCTCGTCCAGCACCGCACATGCATGCTGCATGGTCGGCCAGTCCGAACGGCTGCCCATGACGATGGCGACCTTCGGCGCTGGCCCCGCATCGGCGCCTGTCAAGGTGCATGCCCTTCGTCGTCAGGCTTCGGCTGCAAGGCCATCGGGTCGGCGGCGGCCTGCTCGTTCGCCTGCTTGATCTGCAGGAAGACTTCCTCGCGCAGCACGCTCGCCTCGGGTGGAAAGCTGAAGCCCAGCTTCACGGTCCGGCCCTTCAGCTCGACGACGCGGACCTCGATCGCGTTGTTGATGATCACCGCCTCACCGGCACGACGCGTCAGATAGAGCATGGGTCCACCGGTGAGGGTTTCGGCAACGGCATCAACGATTTGTTAACCTTAACGACCTTAAGCTGCAACCGTCGCAGGCCGGAATGGTGCGCGCAAGGAGCGATCTGACATAGTTGCGGTCAATTCAAGGTTGTTCACGCTCCTGTCGGCCCGCCAGGGCTGGCTGGGTGACCGCCAGACCGTGCTGGCCCGCAACATCGCTAATGCCGATACCCCTGGCTTCATGCCGAAGGATCTCTCGGAGACCGAGTTCCGCCGCAAGGTCACCCGCGCGGTCCGTCCGGCACCGATGATCCTGATGGCCGCGACGAACGCTTCCCATCTGCCCGCCAGTCGTCGCCCCGACGCGGACGACGCCAAGCCACGCACGGGGCGCGGCTGGGAAGTTTCCCCGTCCGGCAATGCCGTCGTCCTGGAAGAGCAGGCCGAGGTGATGGCGCGGACCCAGCTCGACCATCAACTCGGCAACGACCTGTACCGCAAATACGTCCAGATGTGGCGCACAGCCGTCGGCGGCAGTCACGGATGACGGTCCCCCGACGCCGCCGCTAGCCGACCTTACTGGAGAGTCCGATGGACCTGGAACAATCGCTGACGATCGCCGGCGCCGGAATGAAGGTGCAGAGCTCGCGCATGCGGGTCACCGCCGAGAACCTGGCGAACGCGGAATCGACGGCCGAGGCGCCAGGCGGCGAGCCCTACCGACGCAAGACCATCTCGTTCGGCGAGGAGTTCGACCGCGCGCAGCAACTGGGTCTGGTCAGCGTCCGCCGCTACGGCACCGACCCTTCCGAGTTCAAGTCCGAATATAAGCCCGGCCACCCCGCCGCCGACGAGGCGGGCTACGTCCAGATGCCGAACGTCGAGCCGCTGGTCGAGATGATGGACATGCGCGAGGCACAGCGGTCCTACGAGGCGAACCTGAACGCCTTCGAGGTCAGCAAGAAGATGATGCAGCGAACGATCGACCTGCTGCGCTGACGAACATCCCGCAACGGCCCCAATCCTGAAGGAGCAGAACCATGGCAGTCGAGATCGGACCCAAGGCGGCCACCGCCGCTTACCGCAAGGCGCTCGAGCGGATCTCCGGCGGCGGCAGCGATGCCGCCACGGCGATGCCCAGCTTCGGCGAACTGGTAAAGAGCCAGTTGCAGGATGCGGTGCAGGCCGGGCGCCTGGCGGAGCAGACCAGCGCCGATGCGATGGTCGGCAAGGCCGACCTGCAGCAGGTGGTGGAAGCGGTCACGGCAGCGGAACTGGGCCTGTCGACGGTGACCGCGGTGCGTGACCGTGTCGTCGCCGCCTACCAGGAGATCATGCGGATGCCGATCTAGGGTCCCTGCCATGACACCGGAACAAGTCATCGGCCTCGTGCGCGAGGCGCTCTGGCTGATGATCCGCATCGGCGGCCCGATGATGCTGACAGCGCTGGTGGTGGGCCTTGTCGTCTCCCTCGTCCAGGCCCTGACCCAGATCCAGGAAATGACCTTGTCCTTCGTCCCCAAGGTAGTCGCCATGTCCGTGGCGCTGATTCTCACCTTGCCCTTCATGTTCGGCGAGCTGCGCGCCTTCACCGAGCAGCTGTTCGACCGGATCATCACGGTCGGGACGAACTGAGCCGCCATGACCGGTGCCCTGGCCGATCTGGTGACCCGCGAGGTCCTCGCCTGCGCCCTGGTCTTCGCGCGCGTCGGCACCGCGATGATGATCCTGCCGATGTTCGCCGAGCAATGGCTGACGGCGCGCGCCCGGCTGGCGATGGCGCTGGTCGTGTCGTTCGTCCTGGTGCCCGGCTCTGGCGTGCAGGCTCCAGCCACGCCGGACCCTCTGTCCCTTTTTCTTCCCGTCGTCGGCGAGATGGCGATCGGTGCCTTTCTCGGCCTGTTGATCCGCTGGATCTTCGCGGCCCTGCACATGGCTGGAACCGTCATTGCCATGCATTCCGGCCTGCAGGTCGCCGCCATGTTCGATCCGAACGAGGCATCCCAGTCCACCATCCCGTCGGCGCTGCTGTCGATGATGGTCCTGACGGTGCTGTTTGCGAGCGATGCGCACCACCTGCTCCTCGCTGGTCTTGCGCACAGCTATGGGGTTCTGCCGTTCGGCAGCCTGCCCGACCTGCCCTACATGACCGAAACCATGAGCCGTGCCGGCAGCCAAGCCTTCGATCTGGCTTTTCGGGTAGCTGGCCCGGTCGTGCTCGCAACTCTCCTGCTCAACGGCGTCCTGGGGGTCATGAACCGTCTCATGCCAACACTGCAGGTCCTGTTCGTGGCGGCACCGGCGCAGATCATGGTCAGCCTGATTGTGCTGGCCGCCGCTGTTGGATCGATCGGGCTCCTTGCGCTGCGCATGCTGTCCGTCGCCTGGTCCGACGTGCTCGGGAACTTCTGAGCCGTGGCCGAGGAGCGCGACGACGACAAGACCGAGCAACCATCGCAAAAGCGGCTCGACGACGCCCGCGCCAAGGGTCAGGTGCCGCTGTCCCGGGATGTGGCGCACGTGCTGATCCTGGGGATGGCGACCGGGTTGCTGGCCTTCGCGGGTCCCGCACTCGCCGTGCAAGTCCTGGGCAGTCTGCGCTGGTTTCTGCAGCACGCCTGGGCCCCTGCCGGTGAACTCGACGAGATACGCTCCCATGCCCTCACCGCCGTTTTCGGGCTTCTGGCGGTCATGGTTGTGCCCGCGGCAGGATTCGCGCTCGCCGCCATCCTGTCGACCGTGAGCCAGCAGGGCCTGCTCTGGAGCAGCGACAACCTCATGCCGAAGGCAGAGCGGCTGTCGCCGCTGGATGGACTTAAGCGGCTGTTCGGCGGCACCGCCCTGATCGAATTCGCCAAGAACCTGTTCAAGGTGGTCACGATCGGGGTGGTCTGCTGGATCCAGCTGAGGGGAGAGCTGTCCCTGCTGGTGGGGGCCGTGGCCCATGAGCCCGCCACGATCGGCGGGGAGATCGGCCGCCTGCTCGGTCGGCTGCTGCTCGCGTGCACGATCACCATGGGCTGCTGTGCCATGCTCGACATCGTCTGGCAGCGCTTCCGCTTCCAGCGGCAGATGCGCATGTCCCGCCAGGACGTGAAGGAGGAGATGAAGCAGAGCGAGGGCGATCCGGTGATCAAGCAGCGCCTGCGAGCGATCCGGATGGCACGAGCGCGCCAACGCATGCTGTCGGACGTGGTCAAGGCGACGGTGGTCATCACGAATCCTACCCACTACGCGGTGGCGCTCCGCTACGAGAAGGACCAGCAGGCGGCACCGGTCGTGGTCGCGAAAGGCGTCGATCACCTGGCGGCGATCATCCGTGCGAAGGCGGCCGAGCATGGCATTCCACTGGTCGAGAATCCGCCATTGGCCAGGGCACTCCATGCCATGGCCGATGTCGGCCAGCCGATTCCGGTCGATCATTACCGTGCGGTGGCCGAGGTGATCGCAACCGTGATGAGATTGCGCCGCGGCCAGCCGGCCGGCTCGCCAGCTCCCTAGCTGCTGGCGCCGAAGCCAATCCACGAACTGCTCGCCATCAGACAGAGACGAACCGTGTGCAGGCCGACCGGCCGCTGAATTGATCTGGCCTAGCGGGCCGACGAATGGCCCTGCCTGGACCTCGCTCCCGCCGCACCTGGGTCATGACGTGCATCCTGGCCGCCACGTGACGCCAGAGAGACGCGAGCCGCGTTCCGAATGGATCGGCGATGCCCCTGGTCATCCAGCCGCGTCGCCCTAGTTGCTGGCGCAGGCCATCGATCTGGTGTGCGTGATGCCGTCCTCCGAACCCGTCAGGCCAAGCCTGGATCCGCCCGACCGTATCGTCCTGCCCGAACCGCTCGGTACCATCCGCCCGGCGCGCAGCGAAGTGCAGCGCTGGCAGCGGCTGGGCCGGGCCGAGGGAGAGCTTGTGCTGGGCTGGTCCGCGGGCGATGCCCTGGTCCGCGTCGAGTACCATTGGATCAGGCGGCTGAGGCTCACCAACCCTGCCGCCGCCGACATCTACACCGCCGAGCTATGGGCCAAGCGTCCTGCCGGGGACTGGTGCTACATGATCCTGCCGGGCGAGCCGCGCCTTCATGTCGTCGACGAGGCCCAGCTGCGGCCTCTCCTGTTGCGCCAACTCGGGGTGGACATCGGCTCGCCGGTCACCGCAGGAGCGGGATCAGCTCCCTGAATATCTCCGTGCCGGCTCGCTCCATCCACTCGAACACCACCATGTCGGTTGTCACGATCTGGGCACCGGCGCGTGCCATCCGCCCGAGCCCCACCTCCTTGTCGAGTGCACGCCTGGTCCCAACGCCGTCTGCCACCACGGCGACCTTCCTTCCACGGGCCAGGAGATCGATCACGGTCTGCAGCACGCAGACATGGGCTTCCGCGCCGATCACGACGATGGTGTCCCGCCCGAGCTGGCTGATCCGCTCGGCCGGCTCTGGATCACGCATGGCCGAGAAAGCAATCTTGGGGACGACCCGCTCCGGCGCTATCAGCGATCGAATGGGCAGCACCAGATGGCCCAAGCCCTTTGGGTATTGCTCGGTCGCCAGTACCGGCACGTCGAGCCTGGCAGCAGCCTGAAGTACGATCCGGCAGCGCGAGATCAGGTCTTCCGGCGCTTCCAGTACCGGCACCAGCCGTGCCTGCAGGTCGACCACGAGGAGGGCGCAGGCTTGGGCTGCAAGCAACAAGATCACTCCTTTCGACGTTGCACGACCGTTTAGACATGGCCTTCGCAATGGCTGCGCTACAGTCTCACCTGGTCAAGCACGCCCAGGTCGACGAGCCGCCTGTCCAAGGCCAGCGCTTCCTCCTCCATGAGCTGGCGCCGCGCACGGATAAGCCGACGTTCCGGCCCGTCCGGCAGTGCTTCCAATCTTGTGCCGAGGCAGACGAGGCAGCGCCGTCGGTCCTGGCGCATCTGGGTCGCCAGGAGAAGTCGCCGTTGCGGTGACAACTGGCCGATGAAGCACAGCCGCAACTGTTCCTGCAGGAAGCGATGCTGATGGCAGGCAGGGCCGAGCGGGCGGCACAACTCTCCCTCGAAATACCGTCTTCCGTCTGCAGTGGCCGCAAGATCGCGCTCAGCCTGGGCCAACACCATCCATTTCTGCCGCAGTCCCGCCTCTGCCCGTGCGACCAGGAACGCGTCGCTCGGTTCGAGCCAAGGATGGCAGAGTGCCCGTACCATCTCCAGTGCACGCGGGAACAGGCGGTCCCGCTCGTAGACCGCACCGATCAGCGCAGTATCGACCAGTCGCTCGGTGACATCGCCATTCATGACCGCACCTTCTCGACAGAACCGTCATTGGCGACAGTGGAGCGAGATGTCGCCATGGCGTCCAGGGAAAGCCGACGAACGCTGAACTGGAATAATGCGAGAAACTTTCCACCCACTCCCGTGTCGAACATGAACCAGTGTTAATGTTGCGCCGTGGCAACGTCTTGAGCACAGCTGCGTGCGCTCGGGTCAAGGCGCTGGCAGGGACGCCTCGCTGGCTGTACTGCCAGCGCGCGCATAGATGCGCTGCCGTCCGTTCAAGGCGAACGATGTCCATGACTGGTACTGTGACAGAATGCATCAGTACCAAAGGGCGCATTCGTGAGCTTGTTGCTGGCTCGGTAAAGGCAACTTGGTCTATCCGGGCCATGGATAGAGTGTCGGCGATCGGTGGAAAGCATGAAGGTCGGAATTCTCGCGGGTGGTCTCGGATCCCGCCTCTCGGAAGAAACGGTCAGCAAGCCGAAGCCGATGGTAGAGGTTGGCAGCAAGCCGATCATCTGGCACATCATGATGCACTATGCCCATTACGGGCATAAGGATTTCGCCATCGCCCTCGGATACAAGGGCGAGTATATCAAGAAGTACATGACGGATTACTGCTCACTCAGCAGTGATCTGACGGTGGATCTCCGGCGCAGTGTAGTCGAGCGCCACACCGAATCATCGCTGGACTGGCGGATCGACCTTATCGACACCGGCCTCAACACGCAGACCGGCGGCCGCATCAAGAGGCTGCAGCCCTTCCTCGGCAAGGACGGCACGTTCCTCCTGACGTGGGGCGATGGCGTGTCCACCATCGACCTGGACGAGCTGGTCCGGTTTCACAAGCGGCACGGCAAGCTCGCAACCGTCTCGGCTGTGCGCCCACCCGCCCGGTTCGGCAAGCTCGACATCCAGGGCGACCAGGTGGTGGCGTTCGAAGAGAAGCCACAGCTGGGCGAAGGCTGGATCAACGGTGCGTTCTTCGTACTGGAGCCCGGGATCTTCGACTACATCGATGGAGATTCGACACATTTCGAGCGCGAGCCGCTGGAACGGCTCGCCGCGGATGGCCAGCTGATGGCCTACCGCCACGAAGGGTTCTGGCAGTGCATGGATACGGTCCGTGACCGGGTCCGCCTCGAGGAACTCTGGGATTCCGGCCAGGCCCCCTGGAAGATCTGGGACTGAGGATACTACCATGCGCGTTCTCGTCACCGGCCATGACGGCTATATCGGTCACGTCCTGGTTCCCATGCTTCAGGCTGCCGGCCATGAAGTGACCGGCCTGGACAGCCTCCTGTTCGATGGCTGCACGTTCCCTGGCCAGCCGCGGGTGAAGTGCCGGCAGATCGTGAAGGACCTCCGCCAGGTCGAGCGCCCAGACCTGGAGGGCATGGATGCCGTCCTTCACCTGGCCGGCCTGTCCAACGACCCGCTGGGCGACCTGGATCCGGAGACGACCTACGACATCAACTGGCGTGCGTCGGTACGTCTGGCCGAGCTGGCCCGTGATGCCGGTGTCGCCCGGTTCGTGTTCTCCTCGTCCTGCTCGAACTACGGTGCTGCCGGGGACAACTATCTGGATGAATCGGCCGGCTTCAACCCGGTGACGCCCTACGCCGAGAGCAAGGTCTGGACCGAGCGCGATGTCGCTCCGATGGCCAGCGACCGGTTCAGCCCGATCTTCCTGCGCAGCGCCACGGCCTACGGCCTGTCCGCTCGGCTGCGCGGCGACCTGGTCGTGAACAACCTGACCGGCTTTGGCGTGACCACCGGCAAGGTGGAGATGAAGAGCGACGGCAAGCCCTGGCGGCCGTTGGTCCACATCGAGGACATCGCACTCGCCTTCAAGTGCGTGGCGGAAGCTCCGCGCGACCTCGTCCATGGCGAAGCGTTCAATGTGGGTAGGACGAGCGAGAACTACCGGGTGCGCGAGGTCGCCGAGCTGGTGGCGAAGGTCGTGCCGGACGTCGAGGTGACCTTCGCCAGCGATGCCAGCCCCGACGCCCGCAACTACCGGGTGAACTGCGACAAGATCGCCCGCACCCTTCCGGCCTATCAGCCGAAGTGGACGGTGGAGGCCGGCATCCGCCAGCTCTACGATGCCTACACGCAGGCTGGCCTCACCCGGGAAGAGTTCTTCAGCCCGCGCTACATGCGTCTGGCCCATGTGAAGAACCTGATCACCGGCGGCACCGTCGACCATTCGCTGCAGCATCTGAAGGCGGCCGCCTGACCATGGCTGAGATCGTGAGCTGCCGGTCCTGCGGCCGGCCGCACCTGAAGACCTTCCTGTCGCTGGGCGACCTGCCCCTGTCCGACGGCTTCATCGCGGAAGGCGACCTGGACAAGACGGAGCCGCGGTTTCCGCTCGACGTGGCATTCTGCGAGGACTGCACGCTCGTGCAGATCCTCAAGACCGTGCCGCCGGAAGAACTGTTCGGCCACGACTATCCCTACTTCTCGTCGTTCACCGACGCGCTGGTTGCCCATGCGCGCGAGAATGTCGAGGCGCGGATCAAGGAGCGCAGGCTTGGGTCCTCCTCCTTCGTGGTCGAACTGGCGTCGAATGACGGCTACCTGCTTCAGCACTACCAGAAGGCAGGGATCCCGCTGCTCGGGATCGATCCGGCTCCGGGGCCGGTCGAGGCTGCCCGGAAGAAGGGCATCGACACGCGGCTGGCCTTCTTCGGCCTGAGCATTGCGGAGGAGCTGGCGGAATCAGGCCGCAAGGCCGACGTGATCCACGGCAACAACGTCCTGGCGCACGTCGCCGACACGAACGGCTTCGTGCAAGGCATCGCAACGCTGCTCAAGGACGACGGCGTCGCGGTGATCGAGGCGCCCTATGTGCGCGACCTGATCGACCACGGCGAGTTCGACACGATCTATCACGAGCACCTGTGCTACTTCTCGGCAACGGCGCTGAAGGCGCTGTTCCTGCAGCACGGACTGTACTTCAACCGGGTCGAGCGCCTGTCGATCCATGGCGGTTCGCTGCGGATCTTCGTGGAGAAGACCGATCGACCCGATCCGTCGATCACCGGACTACTGGCCGAGGAGCGCGAACTCGGGATCGACAAGTTCGATTACTATGCGAGCTTTGCGGCCCGGGTGGAGAACATCAAGAGCAGCCTTCGCGCCATGCTCTTGGACCTGAAGGCCCAGGGAAAGAAGGTCGCCGGCTACGGTGCCGCCGCCAAGGGCACGATCCTGCTCAATTATGTCGGGATCGGTCCGGACCTCTTGGATTACGTGGTTGACCGCAACACATTCAAGCAAGGCCGCTGGATTCCCGGTGTCCGCCTGCCGATCAAGGCTCCGTCGGTCATCGAGGAGACCAAGCCCGACTATCTCCTGATCCTGCCCTGGAATTTCAAGGACGAGATCATGAGCCAGCAGTCGGCGCATGCGGCACGCGGCGGCAAGTTCATCCTTCCGATCCCGACGCCCGTCATCGTCTGAGAGTACTTCCCGTATGTCGGATCATGTCTGCAAGGCGTGCGGCAGCACGGACCTCGACCTGTTCTACAAGGTCGACAGGATCCCCGTGCATAGCTGCCTGATGGTGGATTCGCGCCAGGAGGCGCTGGATTTTCCCAAGGGCGACCTTGAGCTGGGCTTCTGCAACCAGTGCGGGTTCATTCAGAACGTCAAGTTCGACCCCAAGCCGCAGAACTACTCGCCGGCTTACGAGGAGACGCAGGCCTTCTCGCCGCGCTTCGTCCGCTTTTTGGAAGAAATCTGCGACGACCAGATCCAGAAGTTCGACCTGAAGCCCGGCAAGACCGCGCTGGAGATCGGCTGCGGCAAGGGCGAGTTCCTGGTAACGCTGTGCGAGCGTTCGGGAGCGGCGGGCATCGGCATCGATCCCGGCTATCGGCCGGAGCGCACGGTGAGCCCGGCCGCGGACCGCCTGCAATTCATTCAGGACTTCTACGGGCCGAAGTACTGCCACCTGCAGGCGGACCATGTCTCGTGCCGGCACACGCTCGAGCACATCCATGAGGTCCATGAATTCATGAAGCTGGTGCGCGAGAGCATCGGCGACCGTCCGCACGTCGACATATTCTTCGAGCTGCCCGATGCCGAGCGGGTGCTGACCGAGCCGGCCTTCTGGGACATCTACTACGAGCATTGCTCGTACTTCACCTTGGGCTCGCTCAGCCGCCTGTTCCGTTCCACCGGGTTCGACGTGACCAACCTGTGGAAGGCCTATGACGACCAGTATCTGATGCTGGAAGCCAAGCCCGTGGATGGTCCGACCCAGCCGCGCCTGGAGCTGGAGGACGATCTGGCGAAGACGAAAGGGCAGGTCGCGCAGTTCAAGGCCGTGATCGGCCCGGAGCTAGAGCATCTGCGTGGCCAGTTCGCCCGCTGGAAGCACGAGAACAAGAAGGTCGCCTTGTGGGGTTCCGGCTCGAAGGCGGTATCGCTGATCACCACGCTCAAGATCGCCGACATGGTCGAGGCGGTGGTTGACATCAATCCACACAAACACGGCAAGTTCCTGGCAGGGTGCGGCAACGAGATCCTGTCGCCCAAGGCACTGGTGGACATTCGGCCGGACGTGGTCGTAGTGGTCAATCCGATCTACCTGAACGAGATCAGTCGTGGTCTCGGGTCGATGGGGCTGGAGCCGGAACTGACCGCGCTCTAGGCGTAGTCGATCCGCCGCCTCGGCCTGACGGTCATTCCACCGTCCGAGTTCGTCGAGATTGTCACATAGCTGTCGTTAACCCTGGCTAGGGCGCGACGAACATCGAGTTGTGGAACGGAGCCTGCCTTGACCAGAGACGTCGACTTTGCCGGCCGGCTCGTGATGATCGGTTGCGGCTCGATCGGCCGCGCCGTGCTGCCCTTGCTGCTCCGTCATGTCGTCACCGCTCCGGATCGGATCGTCATCGTCACCGCCGACGAGCGCGGACGGAGTGCGGCCGAGAAGTACGGCGTGACCTATCATGTCACTCCGCTGGATCGCTCGAACTATCGCGAGGTGATCTCGCCGCTGCTCGGCAGAGGCGACTTCCTGCTGAACCTGTCGGTTGAAGTCGAGAGCCTCTCGCTGATCCGGCTGGCGCGCGAGCAAGGCGCGCTCTACCTCGACACCTGCATCGAGCCTTGGGCAGGTGGCTATACCGACCAGTCGAAGTCGGCCTCCGAACGCTCCAATTATGGCCTGCGCCACGCGGCGCTGGAGCTGGGGCGTTCCCTCGGGCCGGGGCCGACCGCGGTGGTCGCCCAGGGCGCCAACCCGGGGCTCGTCTCGCAGCTCGTGAAGGAAGCACTGCTGCAGATGGCCGCAGAGACCGGGCTTCAGCACAGCAAGCCTTCAGGGCAGGCGGAGTGGGCGGCGCTCGTGCGCGACCTCGGGATCAAGGCAATCCATATTGCCGAGCGGGACACCCAGGTCGCCGCAGGTCATCCGAAGAAGCCGGGCGAGTTCGTCAACACCTGGTCGATCGACGGGTTCATCGGCGAAGGCTGCCAGCCGGCTGAACTCGGTTGGGGAACCCACGAGAAGACGCTGCCCGCCGAGGGCCACCAGCATGGCTATGGTAGCGACGCCGCGATCTACCTGGCCCGTCCTGGTGCCTCCACGCGAGTGCGTAGCTGGACGCCATTGGCCGGCCCCTATCACGGCTTCCTGATCACCCATAACGAGGCGATCTCGATTGCCGACTACTTCACGAGCCGCGACGGCCAGACGGTGACGTGGCGGCCCACGGTCCACTATGCCTATCACCCCGCCGACGATGCCGTGCTCTCGGTGCACGAGCTGGCCGGCCGCAATTGGGAGGAGCAGCCCGAGAAGCGTCTGATGATGGACGAGATCACGTCCGGCATCGATGAACTGGGGGTCCTTCTCATGGGCAACCCAAGGGGCGTCTTCTGGTATGGGTCACGCCTCTCGATCGAGGAGGCGCGTGAGCTGGCGCCGTTTAACAGTGCGACGTCGCTGCAGGTAGCTGCTGGTGTTCTGGGCGGCATGGCGGCTGCTATCGAGCATCCCGATGCCGGCCTGGTCGAAGCGGATCAGCTCGACCACGAGCGAGTGATGGAGTTGGCTCGGCCCTATCTCGGTCCGGTCGTTGGCGTATGGGGCGATTGGACCCCACTCGAAGGACGCGGCCGCCTCTTTCCGGAAGACCTCAATACCTCTGATCCCTGGCAGTTCAAGAATATCCTCGTCCGTTGAGAGGCGGCAAACCTGACGGTGATAAAGGTCACTGCTGGAACGTGAAGATCAGCTCAGATTGAACGACAAGCCGGGATCGCAGATGGCTCGGGCGAACGCCGTATTTCCCCGCGGCGGGCTGCTCCCCCACACTCTGCCGACGCCCATGAAGCCTGATCCCGGCTCTTTTTCCCTGTCAGGTGGTTCGCCAGGGAAGCGCCACCCGTTGTTCAGCGCGCAACACCAACCGATTTTTCCCTACCTGCAGTTGATTTCGACGATCAGCCATGGTCAGGTGACGCTTGCGGGCTGGCGCGCGGACCGACACGGACATGAGGAAATCTTACAGCAGGTTGCTGTAACTCATTGTCTGGCTGCGGCATCGTGCCAGACTTAACGAACCTCGTTCGCGGAACGATGCTGCATCTGCGATATTGGTTAACGGTGTTCCGAGGGTTAAGACACGCAGCGGGGTGTGCCGGGTTGCGGTTGCAGTGATCGAACTGAGTATGACGAAGGTGTAATCATCCAGTACAGTTCGACTCGCAGTGAGGACGAACGAACCCGTATGGGGATCGTCGTCCGGTTCCAGGAGTGTTCATGAGTCTTCGTATCGCAATGGTCGCTGCCTGTCCGTTTCCAGCGAGACGTGGCACGCCCTTGCGCATCGAACGGCTGTCCGAGGCCCTCACTGCGCTTGGTCACGACGTCGAGGTGATTACCTATCCTGTCGGCGAGGCAAGCAGTACGCCGCTGTTCCCGATTCACCGCGCAGGCGGCAAATTGCAGATCGGGACCATCGCACCCGGCCCAAATGTTGCGAAGCTGCTGCGCTACGATCCGATGCTCGCCCGCAAGATCGGGCAACTGATGTCGAGCAAGCCGTTCGATGTCATCCATGCGCACCACATCGAAGGTCTGCTGACGGCTTGGTGGGGGCGTGGGCGCGCCAGGGTGCCCCTGGTGTATGACGCGCATACAATGCTTGGCTCGGAACTGCCCTCTTACCGCGACGGCTTGATCGGCCGGCTGATGGGCAGTGCTGGGCGCTGGCTCGACTCGCGGCTTCCGCCGCTGGCCGACCATGTGGTCACGGTGACCTCCGACATTCGAGACAGGCTCCTCGAAAGCGGCCAGCTGACGCCGGACCGGATCACGGTGGCCATGAACGGGGTGGAACTCGGCCATTTCCACCGCGCCGTCGGCCAGATGCCCCTGGCGCCTGACCGCATCATCTACACCGGGACCCTTGCCGCCTATCAGGGCTTCGATCTGCTGTTGAGGGCTTTCGCCAAGGCCCATGCCATCCGGCCGACCATGCGGCTGGTCGTGGTCGCCAGCTCCACGTTCGACCGCTACGAGGATCTGGCCCGGGAACTCGGCATCCGCGACGCCATCGTGATCGAAGAGGACGTATTTGCCGGCCTGCCGGATCGGCTGGCCGAGGCAGCCATGGCCGTGATGCCACGCACAGTCTGCGACGGTATCCCGCAGAAGCTCCTGAACTACATGGCCGCCGGCAAGGCCATCGTCGCCTCGGCCGGATCTGCCAAGGTCATCAAGGACGGCGTCAACGGGCTCGTCGTTCCCAATGGCGACGTCGATGCCTTCGCTGCGGCGCTCCTGCGGCTTTCCGACGAGACGCGCCTCCGCCAGGAGCTTGGCCAAGCTGCATTCCGGTATGTCGACCGCGAATGCGCCTGGTCACGAACAGCGCAGATCTGCCAGGAAGTGTATGTCGGGCTGACTGGTGGCCGTCATGTCGTCAGGCAGGTCTGCGTAGCCGACAGCCCAGCCTGATTCTCGGCGTCCGGCGACCAGATCGCCGGCCCCTTACATCAGCCCCGATCGCTGGACCGCCGCATGGCACGCGCCTTGGACGCTTCGTCGACGCTCGCCCGCTCCGCCTCTTCAAGCCCTGTTGCCGACGTGGGCCCGTCCGGTGACCTGCAGGTCGACGCGATCAGCAGCCACGCCAAGTGGGGCACGGCCCAGGGCACCGGCGCCACGGTCACCTACAGTTTCGCGGAGTACGGCTCCAGCTGGGTCGAAGGCTACGCAGAGCCGGACAACGGCTTCCAGCCGCTGTCCCAGGGTCAGCGCACGGCCGTGCGCGCCGCGCTCGCAAGCTGGGAGAAGATCGGCAACATCGACTTCGTAGAGGTCCAGGAAACGGCGACATCGGATGGCGACATCCGTTTCGGGGTGTCGGACTTGCCGCTCACAGCGGAATCGCGGCTGCCGGGCCGCGCCCCGGATGCCGGGGACATCTGGCTGGGTTCGACCGATCATCAGCCGAGCAGCAATCTCGCCTCGGAGCAGGCCAAGTACGCGCCCGGTTCATACGAATACGCGGTGCTGGTTCATGAGATCGGCCACGCCATTGGGGCGAAGCATCCGCACGATCCGCTGGGCGGCACCACGATCTTGCCAGCTAGCGAGGACTGGCTGGGTGCGAGCGTGATGTCCTATCGCGACGTACCGTCGGATCCGGTCAGCAATGGCGCGTCCGCCAGCACCTACCCGAGCGGCCCCATGGCACTCGATGTCGACTGGATCCGCTCGGTCTATGGCGGATCCGCCAAAAGCAACCTCGCCGATACAGTCTATCGATGGGCTCCAGGTGAGGCGATCTTCGAGACGGTCGTTGACGACGGGGGAACCGACACGCTCGACTGGTCGAACCAGACGACCGCCGCACGGCTCGAGCTGAATGGCGGGTGGCAAGAGGTAGGTCCGTTCTATCGTTGGGATGGCGGGTCGCTGGCGACGACCCTCTTCCTCTACGGCAACAGCACCATCGAGAACGCCCGTGGCGGCAGCGGGAACGACCGGCTCCTAGGCAATGACAAGGCGAACCTGCTGATCGGAAATGGCGGTGACGACCGGCTGGCCGGCAGGGGCGGGGCCGACCGGCTGGAGGGAGGCGCTGGCAACGACACCTATGTGGCCGAGGCCGGCGTCGGTTCTGATGTCATCATCGACACGGGGGGAGTCGACCGGATCGAGTTCGGGCCGGAACTGGCATTCTTGGACCTTCTCTTCACGATCGATGGTCCCGATCTGCATGTCCGGTCGGCAGTCGGATCGACCGGGCTCGACCTGCTGCTGGCCAACCAGCTGGCGGGCAACGTCGTGGAGCAGTTGCAGTTCAGGGACGAGCCGTCCCTGTTCACCTGGAACGGCAGCAGGTTCTCCGCCGCCCCGGTGGCCGTGCAACCGTCGACCGAAGGCCCCGATCTGCTGATCCTCACGGACGGACCCGATACCATGTACGCCCTCGGTGGCGACGACGTGGTGTTCGGCAAGGCCGGCAACGACCTGATCGATGGCGGCAATGGCCGGGACTGGCTGGTCGGTGGACTGGGTGATGACCAGCTGGTGGGCGGCAACCGGGAGGACAAGCTGGATGGCGGCGAGGGCTCAGACCAGCTCTTCGGCGGCGCTGCCGCGGATGTGCTCCGAGGCGGTTCGGGCAACGACACCATCCAGGCGGGCGATGGCGACGACATCGTGTTCGGCGCCCCTGGCGACGACACGCTCTATGGTGGCGAGGGCGCCGACCGCAACCTCGTTGGCGGGCTTGGCGACGACACGATCTACGCTGGTGCCGACGACGACTCCGTCGACGGAGCCTCTGGCCGGGACGTGCTGGATGGTGGCGACGGCAACGACCAGGTGGTTGGCGGAGCCGGGGACGACGATCTGGGCGGCGCTGGCGGCGACGATGCGTTGCGCGGCGGGTTCGGCAATGATCAGCTGGATGGCGGCGTTGACCAGGACATCCTCGCCGGCGGGTTCGGCAACGACCTGCTGCTTGGTGGCGACGGCCAGGACACCGCTCTATTCAACGGCTCGATCGACCAGTACCAGTTCCGTGAACTCGCCAACGGGGACGTCGAGCTGCGCCACGTGCCGACTGCGGGGGTCTGGTACGGCCTGGACCAGTTGAGCCAGATCGAGCTGGTCAAGTTTGGCAACGCGGTGCCAATCGTCCTAGACTGAGCCGCGCGTTCTTGCGCCGAGCAGGCCCTGCGGCCGGAACAGCAGGACGATGCAAAGCGCCATTCCGATCGCCGCTACCTGAAGGGCCGCTGCCTGGGCCTTGCTTTCCGGCGGCACGAGCTGGTCGAGCAGCGCTCCAGATCCGGTCCAGATCGCCCACACGAGCACGGCACCCGTGATGGCGCCCTTGTGGCTGCCGGAACCGCCCACAACCAGCATCGCCCAGACCTGGAAGGTCAGGATGGGCAGGAAGTCTTCGGGTGCGACGAAGCCGATGAAATGGGCATACACGGCCCCGGCCAGCCCCATCACCATCGCACCGATGACGAAGGCCTCCAGGCGGAAGCGGAAGGCATGCTTGCCCAAGGCAGAGGCAGCCGTTTCGTCCTCCCGGATCGCCCGCAGCACGCGGCCCCAGGGACTGTCCGTCAGGGCGGCAAAGCCGCGCCAGACGAGCAGGACGAGGATGGCGACGAACAGGAGATAGAGAATATTCCAGGCTTGGCCACTACCGAGCGTGTCCTGGAACGGCCGTGGAATGAAGTTCATCCCGAACGGCCCGCCGGTCAGGACCTGCAGGTTCAGCGCCAGCAGCTGCAAGGTGACGGCGATCCCGAACGTGGTGATCGCGAGGTAGTCGTGGCGCAGCCGAAGGGCTGGTATGCCGACCAGCAGGGCGAAAAAGCCGGCCATCAGCATGGCGCCCAGCATGCCCACAGGGACAGGCAGGCCGAAGCCGCCGATACGGCCGGGATCGTCCGGCGTGGTCAGGATCCCGGTGGTATAGGCGCCCACGAGCACGAAGCCGGCGACACCCACGTTGAACAGCCCGGTGAACCCCCATTGCAGGTTCAGGCCCAGTGTGACGAGCGCATAGTAGAGCGCGATCACGGCGAAGAAGACGAGATAGGCGGACAGGCCACCCAGCAGGTCGAGCATCAGGCACGTTCCCCGAACAGCCCGCTCGGCCGGACCAGCAGGATCAGGATCAGCAGGATGAAGGCTACAGCCGCCCTGTACTCCGCACCCACCAGCGGAACGGCCAAGCTCTCGGCCAGCCCGACGATCAGGCCGCCCAGCACTGCGCCATAGAAAGAGCCGATCCCGCCCAGGATCGCTGCGGCGAACAGCGGGAGCAGCAGGTCGAAGCCCAGGGTCGGGCGGATCTGGACTGTCAGCCCCGAGCAGACGCCGGCCACTGCCGCCAGGGCCGCGCCCATCACCCAGGTCCAGCGCACCACGGCCGCCACGTCCAGGCCCGTGACGGTCGCCAGCTGCGGGTTGTACGCCACGGCACGCATCGCCCGGCCGAGTGTCGTGCGCGTGAGGAACAGGTGCATGCCCACCAGCAGTACGATCGCCAGGCCCAGGACCGCCAGCTGGTCGGGTGTGACGCGCGCGCCCCCCAGGACCGAGCGCGGCACCAGCGGCAGGGCGATCTGGATGTCGCGGCTGTAGTAGGCGGGTAGCCCGCCGAACATGAAGAACAGCAGGTTGCGCAGGGCCAGGGCCGCACCGAAGGAGGCGATGACCAGCGTAATGGCCGTACTCGTGCGGCCGAGCGTCGTGAACAGTAACCGGTCGAGCAGAAGGGCCAGTCCCGCTGTCAGACCCATGGAGACGGCCAGCGCGGCCAGAAGTGGCCAGCCGAACGAGAGGGGGCCGAACGTGGCATCGGAGAAAGCCTGGAAGTAGCCCAGCGCCACGAGGGCCATATAGGCGCCGAAGGTCAGGTACTCGCCATGGGCGAAGTTGGCGAAGCGCAGGATGGAATAGGTGAGCGTCACGCCGATGGCGCCGAGGCCGATGATCGAGCCGAGGATCAGGCCATCGGCCAGTTGTTGAAGGATCATGCCGCGGCACCGCCCAGGTACAAGGCTGCAAGGTCGCGCGAACCCCTCAGCTCGGCTGCCGGCGCTTCCAGCCGCTCCCTGCCTTCCACCAGCACGTAGGCACGGTCCGCCAGGGCCAGGGCCGCCTTCACATTCTGCTCGACCATCAGGATCGTGATGCCGGTGGCACGCACTTCGGCCAGCTTTTCGAACACCTGCGCGACCAGCTTCGGCGACAGGCCGGCCGACGGCTCGTCCAGCATGATCATGGCTGGCTCCACGAGCAGCGCCCGCGCCACCGCCAGCATCTGCCGCTGGCCGCCGGAGAGCCGACCGGCCAGGAGCGACCGCTGCCGGGCCAGGTCGGGGAACAGCGCGTACATGGCCTGCAGGCGGCATGACCGGGAGCGCCCGAGGAAGAACCCGGCGAGCTCCAGGTTCTCCGCGACGGTGAGGTTGGCGAACACGTTTTCGGTCTGCGGCACGAAGGCCAGACCCTCGCGGATCAGCCGGTGCGCCGGCACGTTTCGCATGTCGCGGCCCTGGAACCGGATGGCGCCGGAGACGACCGGGAGCAAGCCTGCGACCGCCTTGATGAGCGTGGACTTGCCGGCTCCGTTCGGTCCAAGGATGGCGACGATCTCGCCCGTCTCCACCCGCAGCGAAGCTCCCTTCACGATGGGTAGTCCAGGCTCATAGCCGGCGACGAGCTGCTCGACCGACAGCGCGCTCAATGCGCAGTTCCACCCAGATAAGCATCGATCACGCGGGCATCCCGTCGGATTTCTTCGCCACTGCCCTGCATCAGCAGCTTTCCCTGGGCCATGACCAGGATTGGCCGGCACAGAGACATCACGAGGTCCATGTCGTGCTCAATGATCAGGAACGTGACGCCACGGGCATTGAGCTCTCGGATCTTGTCCACGATCACCTTCATGAGCGGCGGTGCCACACCGGCACCGGGTTCGTCCAGCAGCACGAGCCTGGGGTCCACCATCATGACCCGCGCAAGCTCCAGCAGCTTGCGCTGTCCACCCGACAGCGTCCGCGCCGGCTGGTCCGCCATATGGTCCAAGCCGACGAAGCGAAGCCAGTCATGCGCCCGCGCGCGGACGTCCGACTCTTCCCGTGCCACGGCACGAGGGCTCGTCCAGACCCGCCAGAAACGTTCGCCCGACTGGCCCCCGGACGCGACCATGACGTTGTCGACGACGCTCATCGCCGGGAACGGTCGCGGGATCTGGAAGGTCCGCCCGATGCCGAGGCTGGTTCGCTCGTCCTGCCGACGCCGCTCGATACGCTGGCCATTCATGCTCAGGGTGCCGCTCGAAGGACCGTACATCCCTGCGATCAGGTTGAAGAGCGTGGTCTTTCCGGCACCGTTGGGCCCGATCAGGCCGGTGATGGTTCCTTGAGAAAGAGTGAACGAGATACCGTCGACGGCAGCGACGCCGCCGAATTTCTTTGTCAGTCCATGTACCTGAAGCAAGTCAGCTGCCCGAATTCTGCATGGTAGCGGCGCAACGCTGATTAGCGATCAGCACGGGCTGCGGCAACTTGAGATACTTGGGTGCACTGCAGCAAGGGAACTTGTGCTGCAGTGCACCCGGCGCCACACGGCTTTCACTTCAGTTTCTTTGTTTTGCGTAGGATATGTCACGCGACTGGCATGAAAAATTGCAGCGATCTGTTTATGCAGTGCTGCGTTGCAGCATGACGGGTAGTTCACGGCGCCGGTCGACCTTATCTTCGTGTTCGTTGGGTCCGACCAAGAGATCCGTTGATCGGGAAGGTCTGAAACAACCTGCCATCCTGTAGTGACGAAGTCGGCAGGCATGGCGTTCGAGTGGAGTGGAAGACTAAAATGGGTATCGTGCAGCAGCTTTTTGACAACCTTGCTGTCCAGTTTCGAGCCTACGAGACCCGGCGTTCGCTGGACCGCCTGAGCGACCGCAGCCTTGCTGACCTCGGCATGGAACGTGACCTCCTGCCTGAGATCGCGGCGCTGGCCGCTGCCCGCAACCGCGGGACCATCTCGCTGAGCGAGATCCGCCTGCTGGCCCAGGAGGCCGTCGACGCACGCATGGCCGAGCGTCAGGCCGTTGCCACGCCTTCGCCGCTGGCCGCCCTGCTCGGCACCCCCAAGGCCGCGCGTCTCGCTACCGTCGAGTAACATCAACTTCTTTGTTGGAAGCTGCACTAAGCACCTTCTGCCGACAGGATACTTCTCATGTTTGCGAACCTCACCGCGCTCGTCCGCTCGACCGATGCCTGGCGCCGGTTCGAGATCGCCCGCTTCCGCAAGGAGGCGCACGCCCGCGCCCGCGCCGAGCTGTTGAGCTACCGCCCGCACGAACTGGCGAGCGACCTCGGCATCTCCTCGGCTGACATCGACCAGTTGGCCTTGGACGAAGCCGACCGCCGCACCGGGCTGTTCGAGGCGCGCCTGCCGAAGCAGCAGCGCCCGCAGGGTCACGCCGTTGCTGGCCGCATGGGCATGGCCGGCGCCTGACCGCTCGCTCGACCTTACGCCGCGCGCGCAGGCATCATCTGCCGGCGCAATGGCGTAAGGTCGGACCAGTCGACCTGTGGCCAGTCCAGCGCCGGATGACGCAGCGTCTCCAGGAACTGGGCATGCTCAGGGTGGTCCGGTGATGCAATCAGGTGCTCGCGGAACGCCTGGGGCGTAAACGTGCCCCAGTTGCGGATCATATGGAAATGGATGCCATCCGCACCCAATCCACGCGCCAGCTCGGTCGCGGCGGGCATCTCCCGGTAGTTCAGTGCCTGAACCACGAAATCCAGGCGCCATTCCCTTACACCACCGCGGACGCGCAGCTTCGCCATGAACATCAGGTTCTCGCGCAGCCGCTCCCAACTGCCGAACTTGCGGATCACCGCGTAGGTATCCGACACGGCGGCGTCGACCGACACCCATAGCGCGTCGACACGACCTTCCAGGTCCAGCTCCTCCCAGGCACGCTCGTCGCAGAGCAGCCCGTTGGTCTGCAGCTGCAGCCGCAGGCGCGGATAGGACTGGCGGTCCAACCGCTTGAGCAGCCGACGGAAATGGGCGCTGGCGAACGGATCGCCGGACCCAGTCGCCTTCACGACCTGCGCGTCCTTCAGCAGCGGGAGAACGACGCGGTCGGCCACGTCGTCCAGCCGATCCCGCTCCTCCTGGTCAGCGACGATGCGCTCGCGTCGGCAGGACGGGCAGGCCAAGTTGCAGGACCGGTCGTAGTTCAGCAGCACGCGTGCCGGTCCATGGTCGACCTGCGTCCGCTTCTCCGCCATCACCGCCATCATCTCGGCGTTGCGCACGTCTTCGCGTCGCGGCAGCTTCTCCGCCGTGATGTGCGGGCAGTGCAGCCGCGAACACCAGGTGAAGCTGCCGTCCAGCACGGAGCTGCGGATGGCTTGGGCCGCCGCCGAGTTCCAGAAGGCGGCACCCCCGGCGCCATCGGCCATGCCGATCGGAACGGCCAGCCATGACGGGCAGCAGGCATGGCCGCTCAGGTCGGGCCGAAGCTCCAATTCCCGCCATGGCTTGGCGCAGAACCGCCCACGCGGGTCGACCGGGGCCGGTCCCTCGCCGGCTGCATGCCTCGCACGCAGGTACACGTCCTGCGCAGCCATGTCCCGCTGCTCACGCGCCAATGCCGCCAGCGCGTGCTCCATGCCCTTGCGAGCCTCTCCCGCCGCCAGCGCCCGCCGCGCGAGGATTACCAGCAGGACCCGCGGCAGTGGCTTGCCCGGTACCGGATGGGCTGCCGCCTCCTCCAGGAACGCCCACTCCGCAGGACCTATCTCCTGGTCCAGTTCGTCCTCGACCTCGGCAACGGCCGCGATGGGATCAGGAGGGACCACATCCGTCGACAAGGCCGGTGCAACGAACATCGAATGATCGATGGCCGCGGTGCGCTTGCGCAGGCGGACGAGGAGTTGGGTGAGGTCCATGAGCCCGATTGTGCCACGGCACGCGTGATAGCGGGAGGGACGGCGTGAGCCGTCTCACCCGCCAGTTCGGCACGGCATATGGGAGTGCAAGCTGCCGGTTGCGAGCCGGTCAGCTGAATCCGACGACCGCGTGCGGGACATAGGGTGCTTCCAGGGCTGCGATCTCCTCCGCATTGAGCCGGAGCTGCAGGGCTGCCACCGCATCATCCAGGTGGTTCGGCTTCGTGGCGCCGATGATCGGCGTCGTCCGTGGCTTCTGCAGGACCCAGGCGAGCGCCACCTGGGCCCGCGGCACGCCGCGCTTCTCGGCAATCGCGGCCACGGCCTGGACTACCTTCTGGTCCGCCTCGGCGGAGGCCGCATAGAGCGTCCCACCGAACTCGTCGGTCTCCGAGCGCGCAGTCGATGCGGCCCAGTCGCGTGTCAGCCGGCCTCGGGCCAGCGGGCTCCAGGGCATCAGCCCGATGCCTTCGGCCGCGCAGAGCGGCAGCATTTCCCGCTCTTCCTCGCGGTACAGCAGGTTGACGTAGTTCTGCATGGTGACGAAGCGCGCAAAGCCATGCCGCTCCGACGTGTAGAGCATCTTGGCGAACTGCCAGGCATACATGGAGGATGCGCCGATATAGCGGGCCTTGCCGGCGCGGACGACGTCGTTCAGCGCCTCCAGCGTCTCCTCGATCGGGGTATGGTAGTCGAAGCGGTGGATCTGGTAGAGATCGACATAGTCCGTGCCCAGCCGCTTCAGGCTCTTGTCGATCTCGGACAGGATCGCCTTGCGGGACAGGCCCGCACCGTTCGGGCCTGGATGCATCCGGCCGTGGACCTTGGTCGCGAGCACGATCTCGTCGCGCCTGGCGAAATCCTTCAAGGCGCGGCCCACGATCTCCTCGCTGGTGCCGGCCGAATAGACGTTCGCCGTGTCGAAGAAGTTGAAGCCGAGCTCGATGGCCTTGCGGATGAATCCGCGACTCTCCTCTTCAGGCAGCGTCCAGGCATGGGAGCCCTGGTTGGGATCGCCATAGCTCATGCAGCCCAGGCACAGGCGCGACACATCCAGGCCGGTGCGGCCAAGCTTCACATAGTCCATCGTGGCGATACTCCGTCAGCCCTGCATGAATGCGGCGAAGGCATCCTTGTAGTCGGGATGCCAGCGGGACAAGGCCGGACGATCCTTGATCAGGTCCTCGGCCGCCCACTGCATCCGCCGCTCGTCCATCTCGCGGGTGGTCTCGTTGTCCTGGCAGAACAGGTAGAACCTGCCCGTCCCAAGGCCGTCGATCAACACGTCGATCACCTGGTCGGGCGTCCAGGCACCCGGCGGCTTCGGCGTGTCGTCGGTCTTGCCGGGCGAGGTAATGCCGGTGAAGGTGAAGCCGGGAATCAGCAGGTGAGCGGTCATCTGGCCGCCCTCGATCTGCCGCAGCTCATGCGCCAACTGCTCGGTGACTACCTTCACCCCGGCCTTGGACACATTGTACGCGGCGTTGCCCGGAGGCATGGTGATGCCCTGCTTGGAGCCGGTCACCACGACCGCACCAGGGCGCCCGTGCCGGATCATGTCGGGCACGAACAGCTGCAGGCCGTGGATGACCCCGAACAGGTTGACCTCGAGCAGCTTGCGCCACTGCGGATAGTCCTGCCATGCCCCGGCACCCTTGCCGATCGCGGCGTTGTTCATCAGCACCGCGACATCGCCGAACGTCCGGTCCACTGCCTCCTTCAGGCGCTCGACATCCTCGAAGCGAGCGACGTCGGTCGGTACTGCAAGCACATCGTTCGCACCGCCGGCGGCGATCTTCTCGACCTGCGTCCGCGCATGGGTAAGTTGGCCCTCGTCCACATCAGCCATGCATACCCTCATGCCAAGCTGTGCGAAGCGGCGGCAGGCTGCGAGGCCGATGCCGCCGGCCGCGCCGGTGACGACGGCGACGCGGCCCGGTACGAGCGCGGGGTGGCTCATCGATCTCTCCGTCTGGATGGGCAGGTGGATCGGCTGCGAGGAAATCTTCAACCAGTCGGCAGCCAGATTTCCAGCGTGCCCGGCTGGGGCTTCGGGCTGAAATGGGTGAAGTCTGCCGGGCGTCCATAGGCGCCCCGAAGATAGGGAGGCAGGATCCGGCTGCTGAGCTGAACGAGCTGGTTCGCGTCCGCCCGGTTCTCCTCGAAGAAATAGCGCACGCTCGGCTGCCCGATCTGGAACGGCACCCGGCGGATCGCCACCAGCGGGTAGTTTCGCGCGCGCAGCAATGTCGCCAGCCGCTCGGCCCGCTCGGCGGAGACGCCATCAACCCCTGAGTAATGGATGAAGACGCGCGGTTCCGACGGCAAGCCCGGCAGTTCGGCCGGTACGGTCGGCTCGACGGGCTGCGGGACCACCTCGACCCGGAGCAACTCGTCGTCAGGCGTGCCACTGGCACGCGGCGCTGGCGGTTCGGGTGGCCTTGGTAGATCCGCCATCAGCTGGGCCGGATCGGGAGGCAAGGGTGCCGGTGCTTCGAGGGCCTGGAGCCTCACCGGGAAGCGCGGTGCCGGAAGTGGGGCGCTATCTGCCTGGGCATCGAGAATCGGAAGGTCCGGGGCCGGTCGGATGCGCGGCTCCTGCGGTACCGCGGGCATGATCTCCGCAACGGGTACTCGCTGGACCGGAGCGACATCGCGGTAGCCATTCTGGGAAACGTTGAGCGACGCATAGCCGATGGCCGACAGCATCAGGACCATGAAGGCGCCGAACCAGATCCAACGCGGCGGCACCGAGAGCCTCCACCTTGTTGGATGCTCGTCCCAGTCCTCTGCATCCTCGAAGCTGTCGTGGTCCTCGCTCGAGCCGCGCATGACCGGGATCACGCCAGGGATCCGATCGGGCGGCACGAACTCCCGCGCCTCCCGGCGGGCCTCGCCGAATACCCAGTCCTCCAGGTTCGCCTGGCCAGGCGGGTAGGTCTGCAGCCTGCTGGCCAGCGCCGAGAGCACCGGCGGCCGCAACCGTGCTGCCAGCTGCTCGTCGTCCAGCCAGTGGGCGAGCATGAGCTCGATCCGGTCGCCGTAGCGCAGATCCAGTTCGGCAGGCGTGATCGCTACGTGCAGATCACCATTCCCATGTCCAGCCTGATACATGTCCGCTGCCCCAGGTAGCCGGCGAATTCCAACTACCGCTCGCGTCGTGGAGCGGCCGCCTTTCCCACTTGTACCATCTGACAGGCTGGTTCGGACGCACCACGGCAGGAGCTATAACATGCTTCAGGCGCGATTCATTCCCAGGATAGCATCAAAATTTCTGGCGAGGCGATGGGCCAGGGCGGCGGTGGGGATGTTGGTGTTGGCGATCGTGACATAGGGCATGATCGAGGCATCCGCGACCATCAGCCCCTCGAGCCCGTGGACCCGCCCGTACACGTCCACGACCGCGCCGGCCGACGGATCCCGGCCGATCGAGCAGGTCGATGCCGGGTGGTAGTAATGCTGGTGCTCAATCTGGATCCAGTCCTGGATCGCCTGGCCCTTGGTCCCGATCCCGGGTGTCCGCTCCTCCAGTTCCGTGGCAAACGGCGCGAAGCTGGTGATGCGGCGTGCTTCCTCCACACCCCAGGTCAGGGCCTGCACGTCCATCCGTTCCAAATCGGTGACGTGGCTGTGCTCGATGGCGAAGTGCAGGCTGCCGTCCTTGCGCACCGGGCGGACCTGGCCGCGCGAGAGCGGGGTGAGCAGGGCCACGTAGACCTGCCAGTACCAGTTGGCCAAGTCGGGCGTGCGCCCGCCCACCGAGAAGATGTGCATGTCGAACAGGTCGCGCGCGAACGGCGAGCGCACCTTGACGATGGTGCCCTCGTCATAGTTCAGGCGCAGCTTCTCGTGCGCCTGGGTCCGGCCAATCAGCTGGCCCTTGGCCTGGTAGTTCAGGACCACCGCCGGATGGTCCTGCAGGTTGCGGCCGACCCCCGGCAGGTCGTGGCGCAGCTCGATGCCGGCTTCCTTCAGCGTCGCCGGATCACCGATGCCCGAGCGCAGCATCAGCATGGGCGATCCATAGGCGCCGGAAGCCAGCACCACCATGTCGCCCGAAAGCTTGTGGGCCTCGCCCATCTTGAAGCCGCGCACGCCGGTCACTCTCCTGCCGTCCATCAGCAGCTCGGTGACCTCGAAATTGGCCTCGATCGAGAAATTGTCCTGGCCGCGTACCGGGTCGACGAAGCCGAAGGCGGCGTTCCAGCGGATGCCGCCCTTCTTGTTCATCGGGCAGATCGAGACGCCGATGCCCTCGTCGATGTCGTTGATGTTGTTGGAATGCGGCAGGCCCGCGGCGATGGCCGCATGGTAGAAGTCCTGCTGGTAGGGCGAGAACTCCTCGAACGGTAGCGTGCGCACGTTCAGCGCCTCGTCGACCGCGGCGAAGTCTTCCAGGAACTCGTCCGGGTTCCAGAAATCGGCGCCGCCCGCCTTCGACCATTTCTCGAAGTCGCTGCGGATGCCGCGCACCGCAGCGCAGCCATTGTGCGCCGAGCAGCCGCCCATGATCTTGGCGCGCTCCAGCTTGTAGGAGCGGTCCGACCCGGGGTCCTGGTTCTCCAGGCCCCAGTCATAGGTGGTCGGGATGCGGCGCGAATCGAGCATCTCGAAGGGCCAGCCATGCCCGTCGAACGGCCCGAAGTCCGGCCCCGCCTCCACCAGCACGACCTCGTGCTGTCCTTCCTTCGCCAGCCGCCCCGCGAAAGTGGCGCCGCCGGTACCAGCCCCTACGACGATCACGCGCATGCTTCCCTCTCTCCCTTCCATCCGGGTCGACCGCCTGTCCGTTCTGGATCATTCGCGGTGACCGAAGCTCACGATCCGGTAGCGCATCAGCAGGTACATGACGGTGAAGGCGGCCAGCACCACGCCGTTCACCAAGGCCGCCAGCGCGAACAGCTCGCCGCCCAGGCCGAAGCGCAGCGAGCCCCAGGCGATGGTCGGCAGGGTCGGGATGGCGCCCAGGTTGTAGAACGAGATCTCGAGATTGTTGAACGCGAGGATGAAGCTGACCACGAAGGCGCCAAACATGGCGGGCCAGATCAGCGGCAGGGTGATCTCGAAGAAGCAGCGCAGCGGCCTGGCGCCGAACACCATCGCGGCATCGTCCAGCCGCCAGTCGTAGCGGGAGAGCTGCGCCAGCATGATCAGGAAGGCGAACGAGGTGCAGTGGACCGCGTTGCCGATCATGGCCGAGCCCATGTTGCCCGGCAGGTTCAGGATCTGGCGGTTGAACAGCAGGTTGGAGATGCCGACCAGCAGGTCCGCCACGAAGAGCGGGCAGAGATAGATGATCACCATCAGCGCCCGCCAGCGCGAGCGGTACTTCAGCACGGCGATGCTGCCGAGCGTCGCGAACAGCGTGCAGATCACGGCACTGCCAAGGCCCAGCAGGATGCTGTTGACCAAGCCTTCCTGGTAGGTCCGGTCCGCCGCCAGGTCCGCATAATGGGTCAGCGTCCAACTGGGCGGGAACGGCCAGTTCAGGTCCTTCTGGAAGGACGTGTAGATGACGTAGGCGATGGGCGCATAGAGGAAGACATAGAGCGTCACGAGCAGCAGGGCACCGCCGCTCCTGGCCGCCAGGTCGCCGAGACCGCGCACACGCATTAGCCCTCCATGCCGGTAAAGCCGCTGCGGCGCAGATTCACGGTGCGCCACATCAGATAGATCACGAGCGAGGAGGCCGCGAACAGGACGATGCCCATGGCGGAGCCAAGCGCCCAGGTGCCGCTCTCGCCAAACTGCATGGACAGGACTTGGCCGAAGGAGGCGGCATTCGGCCCGCCGAGGAAGCGGGACGTGATCGAATCGCCCAGAGCCGGCACGAAGACCAGGATCAAGCCGATCACAGTACCGATCCAGTTGAGCGGCAAGGTGATCTCGATGAACGCCCGCCAGGCCCGTGCTCCGTTGATCTTGGCAACTTCGAGCAACTCGAAGTCGAAGTTCAGGAGCGACAGGTAAATCGCGGTGACCATGAACGGGATGAACAGATAGGCGATGCCGATCCCCGATGCAGTCTGCGTGTACATCAGGATCTCGACCGGCGGGATGCCGAAATTCATCAGGCCCATGTTGATGAGGCCGACCGGGCCCATGATGCCCTGGATGCCGGAGATGCGCAGGATCACGCCGGTGAAGAAGGGGGCGGCCACCGCGAGGCTCAGCAGGAGGCGATAGCGCCCGCCATGCTTGGCCATGAAGTAGGCGATGGGCCAGGAGTAGATCAGCGCGAACAGGGAGACCGCCACCGCGGTCAGCACCGAGCGCAGGAGAAAGGTCAGGTAGGTCGGCGTGGAGAAGATCGTGAAGTAGTTCTGCAGGTTCCAGTCGGGGATCAGGTTGTAGCTCTCGGTCCGCCAGAACGAGAAGACCAGGATCGACACCATCGGCAGGATCAGAAAGGTCACGACGAACAGCGCGCCGGGCAGCGCCATCAGGAGGAAGCGGGCCTGTGGGCTGAGTTGCCCGCGCGAGGTGCGGACGTCGGAAGCCAAGGTTGTCAACCTCCCGTCACGGGGAAGCACTGACCGGCTGCAGGCGACCAGACAACATGCACCGGATCTCCGCGGCCGATCCGCGGCAGCGACACGGCATCGGTGATCGTCAGCTCCGCGCCGTTCTGGAGCTTCGCCAAGTAGTCGGCCGTCGGTCCCTTGAAGATCACGTCCTGCAGCGTCCCGGGCAGCCGGTTGCCGGGCAGAGCCGGACCGGGATCGTCCGGTCCGGCGAGCGACAGGTTCTCGCACTTCACGAAATAGTCGACAGCGCTCCCGGCCGACGCGCTGGCAGGTCGCGGAACGATGATCTCGACGCCGTTCCAGTCCAGCCAGGCCATCTCGCCGTCGACCCTGATGAGCCTGCCCCGCATGCGGTTCGAGTGACCGACGAATGCCGCGACGAACGGGCTCTGTGGGTGAGTGTAGACCTCCAGCTTGGGCGCCACCTGCTCGAACCGGCCGTGAGACATCACGGCGATCCGGTCGCTCATCGTGAGCGCTTCTTCCTGGTTGTGGGTGACGTAGATGAACGGGGTGGTCAGCTCGACCTGATAGCGACGGACCTCCACCTCCATTTCCTTGCGGAGTTCACGGTCGAGGTTGGCGAGGGGCTCGTCCAGCAGGAGCAGGGCAGGTTCCGAGATCAGGCCGCGCGCCAGGGCCACACGCTGCTGCTGGCCGCCGGACAACTGGTTGGGGTAGCGCTCGGCCAGGCCTTCCAGCCGCAGGAGCTTCAACGCCCAGTCGAGCCGCTCGCGCTGCCGGTCCTTCGGCACGCCCTGCATGCGCAGGGGAAACACGACATTCTCGCCGACGGTCTTGTGCGGGAACAGCAGGAAGTTCTGGAAGACCATGCCGACCCGGCGCGCATAGGGCGGCAGGGTCGTCACGTCCTGGCCGTTGATCAGCACACGTCCCGAATCAGGCAGTTCCAGGCCGGCGATGATCCGGAGCAACGTGGTCTTCCCGGAGCCGCTCGGCCCCAGCAGCGCGAAGAACTCGCCCTGCGCGACCTTGAGCGACAGATTGTCGGCAGCGGTGACGCTGCCGAACCGCTTCGTCACCCCTTCGAGTTCGAGCACAAAATCGGCCATGACCTACCCGTCGATCAGGAAACGAGCGTGGATGCGGCTAGGCCGGCTCAGGCCGCTTCGACCTCGGACCAGACACGCTCCCACTTCTCCGGCGAGGATGGCTGGTCGAACATGTGCAGCCCGCGCAGTTCCACGGTCCGATCGAGCATGAGCAGCGCCACTTCCTCGGGCGGCATCATGTCCCGGACGTCGTAGCAAGGAGCCACGCCCTTCGAGCCCACCCGGAACATGCTCTCCTTGGAGATGTAGTGGTTGATCCAGGCATGGCAGAGGTCGACATGCGCAGGATCCGTAACGCCCGAGCTGATCTGCCAGCTGTCGATCCAGCCGAGGCCGCCTTCCTTGGGCTGCAGCGTGTGCACGACGTCGAAGTCGATCTCGCCAGCACGGCGCGCGCGGGTAAGGCGGCGGTAGATCTCGGAAAACTCCGGCGACGCCCAGACCAGGCCCGGCCGCATCAGCTTCTGCAGCGAATCGTAGTCCTGGTAACGGGTGACCAGCAGGGCCTTCTGCTTGATCAGCAGCTGCTTGGCCGCCTCCAGCTCCTCGTCGGTCAGCTTGTACGGGTTGAACGGCTGCCCGTCGGGGCGCGGCTTGTCCTTCGTACCCATCTGCGTGCAGGCCATGATGCCGGCCATCGCGATGTTCTCTTCGAAGCGGGCGCCGGTCGCGAGGTGGCCCGCATATTTCTCGTCGAACATCACCTGGAGCGAATCCCGCTCCTCCTCGGGGATGTGCGCGGTATTCATGGTGATGCCGTAGCTGCCCCAGCAATTGTGCGCACCGATGAGTTGGCCGCCTGGCTTGTCGAGCAGGAGGTCGTAAGCGCCAGGCTTGAAGTCGGCGAACAGGTTGGCGAGGTTGGGGAGCTTCGCCTCGTCGAGCGGCTGAATCAGGCCATCGCGCAGGTACAAGCGCGGCCAGAAACCATCCGCCATCACCAGGTCGAAATCGCCGGTGCCGCCGGCCTTCATCTTGTTAAAGGCCTCAGAATTGCCGTCGAAGAAGGCGGGCGACACGGTGGCGCCGAACTTGGCTTCGAACTCCTGCACCGTCTCCGCGATATTGTAGTCCTGCCAGATGAGCATGCGCAGGTTGCCGCCCGCAGCATGCGCCCGGCGCACATAGGGGGCCGCGATGACGGCACCAGCCGCAGCGCCGGCCGCCAGCGCCGACCGGCGCGACAGCTTCCTTCCGAGGAGAGTCCCAGGCTCGACGTTCGACATCAGCGTTCCCCCATTATGCAGTTGGGCTCGCGCGATCGGCTTGAGGGCGATCGTCCGGCGTCTTCACATCCAAAGCATCGTCGAAAGTGCATCTAGGATTGACGTGGTTCTTCGCGCTGCACAATTGGGTAAATCACAGCTATCCGGTTATTCACGCGTCCGTGGAACGGGCATGGCGCGCTGCCATCTCGCGTCGCAGGACATCACGCTGCACCGGCTTCTCCAGGATCGGCACGTCCCCGCCGGCGGCCGGGCCGCTCAGGCGGGCACCCAGCACGTCGCCGGTCATCAGGATCAACCGCTGGACGAGTTCCGGCCGGTGCTCCTCCAGTTCGCGCAAGAGGGCGGCGCCATCCAGGTCGGGCATGCGGAGGTCGCTGAGGATCAGGTCGAAGCTTTCGGTCCTCAGCCGCTCCAATGCCTGCCGCCCGCTCGTCACCGCGACCGCCTCATGCCCGTCCCGCTCCAGCGTCTCGACCAGCATCTCCAGGATGTCCTCCTCGTCATCGACCACGAGAATCCGGACACTGCCTCGGGATACTGCCGGAAGCTCTCCGGGCAGACCCTCCTTCATGTCCACAGGTGCCGGCGGCAGCGAGATCAGGATGGATGCGCCCGGTCCCGGGCGATCCAGGATCTCCATGCTGCCCTGGTGGGCTAGGATGATGCCGCGCGAAACCGACAAGCCGATCCCTGTTCCGAGCCCGACCGGCTTGGTCGTGAAGAACGGTTCGAAGACCCGCGCCCGGATCTCCGGTGGAATGCCTGGGCCGGTGTCGGCCACTTCCAGCTCGATGCGACCGTGCGCCTGCCGCGTGGAGATCCTGATGATCCGTGGAGGCGGCATGTCCTGCATGGCCTGCTGCGCGTTCACCAGTAGGTTGGTCACGACCTAGTGGAGCTGATCTGCGTCGCCCCAAATCGCAGGAAGGTCGGGCTCGAGATGCTCGTCGACCATTACCTCGGCGGTACGGAGCGCATAGGCGACGATGCCCAAGGCTGCGGCGACGATGTCGTTCAGCTGCACGGCCCCCGGCTTGCGGGGCTCGCTGCGTGCCATTGAGAGGAAGGTCCGCACGATCCTGGCACAGCGTTCGGCGGCGACATGGATCTTCTCGGCCCGTACACGCGTGCGCTCGTCCAGCGCCAACTCGCGGATCATCTCGGCGTGACCGACGACGATCGAGAGCGGGTTGTTCAGCTCATGGGCCACGCCGGCAAGGAGCGATCCCAGCGCGCCCAGCTTCTCGGCCTGATGCAGCGCATTCCGCTGGCGCGCCAGCTCCTCCTCGGTCCTTCGGCGCTCGGTGATATCGCTGCCGACGGTCTGGTAGCCGAGCAGCTTGCCAGCGCGGTCGAACAGGGCGCGATTGGTCCAGAAGTACCAGCGCATGCTGCCGTCCGGCAGGATCTTGTATCCCTCGCCGTTCACGATAGGCAGGTCCGGCGTCAGCCCGAGCAGGTCCGAGCGCAGCTTCTCACGGTCCTCTTCCGGTACACTCGCAAACAGATCTGTGCCGATCAACTCGTCCGGCGTGACCCCGAAGATGCGGGCGCTCGCCTCGTTGCAGAACACCATCCTGAAATCGGCATCGAACCGGGCAATCGCCTCGGTCTGATCCTCGACGATTGCCCGGAGGCGAGCTTCGCTCTCCTGCAGTGCCAGTTCCGCGCGCTTGCGTGCGCTGATGTCGGTCGTCACGAGCACACGGCCCCCGTCAGCCATGCGGTGCTCCCGCAGCCGCATCCAGCGCCCATCAGCCAGGTGGTACTCATGATCGCTCTGGTCCGAGGATCGCAGCGCCAGCCGGCGCTGGGCGAAGTCCTGTCCCATGTCCGGATGATAGACCGGCCCGCGTGCGACCCCTTCCTTGATCCAGTCGTCGAACCGTTTGCCCAGGGCCAGCACGCTGCGCAAAGGGTCCGCCAAGTGCTCGGGATAGCGCTTGTTGAAGAATCGGATCCTGTCCTCCGCGTCGGTGATCAGCAGCCCGTCCGGCATGCTGTTCGCCGCAGCCAGGAACTGCACTTCCGAACGCTCCAGGCGCTGCCGATAGCGGCGTTCGCGGTCGAACGAACGTGTCACCTCCTCCGCCCAAGGCCGCCACATCATTGGCAGGCGCGATGCATCGGAAGCCTCTCCGAAAGCGGTCTTCTCGATATGGTCGACCAAACCGATGGCCGGCCGGATGAACTGTTGTCGCAGCAGCAGATGGATGATCGCAAAGGCCAGCACCACCGCGCCGATGACCGCGGCGTAGGGTACAAAACGGGGCAACAGCAGTGCGGTGAGTTCCTCTCCGGGGACGAGGACAAGAATCTTCCAGGGAGCATTGCGCAGCCGTTCGGTTCTTGCCTCGAAGCCGCCGAAGCTGCGAAAGCCGATGCCGGAGCGCAGAAGATCGCTCGCAGGCACGCCCAGTTCTTTGGGCACCTGCTCCGCTAGTGGCCGCACACCCATGTCCGCAGGGTTCTCAGAACGTGTCGCAGCCAGGACGTTCCCGTACTCGTCGACGACGTAGGCCCGCCCGGCCGGGAGCGGCAGCTGCTCCAGCGTCTCGGTCAGGAAATGCAGCAGGATGTCCGTGCCGACGACGCCGCTGAAACGGTCTCCAGCATAGACGGGCGCCGCATGGCTGACCATCCAGCCCGCCCCTGCTGCATCTTCGTAGGCCGTGGTCCAGTAGGCTTGCCGCGCGGCGTTGCGGACCGGCGTGCCGAGCACGAACACGTCATAGCTGAGCCATTCCTGGATGGCACTTCGCAGGTCGCGGCTGCGCACGGACGCCATGACCGTATCCGCTGGCTCGAACGGAAAGATCGAGATGAAATTGCCGGAGGCAGCGAAATAGTAGCTCCAACGCAGATAGGGCGTGACGAGGTGCTCCAGCCGCATCGGCTCGAACAGGTCCATCGTCATGTCGAGCTCGCCGGGCGGGGCGCTGGCCATGGCTTCGTTCGTCACGATGATGTTGCCGATGGCGCCGGCCCCCGCCATTCCCTCGGCCGGGTTCATCACGAACGCGCTCAGCTTCCCGTCAGTTGTTTGCAGTGTTCCCGGCGCAAGATAAGCGCGAAGTGGAGACGGCTGGAGCGTCACGGCACCGGTAAGTCTGGTTTCTGCCATCTGGCGCAGCGTCGTGACATGGTCGTTCGCCGACTTGATCCGGATGTCCAGCTCCATCCGCTGCTCGTCCTGGGCCTGCGCCAGCTCGGCCAGGATCGCCGTGCGCTGCGCATGGAACTGCGTCAGCCCCACCGCCACCACCAGGGCCAGCAGCGGGATGCCGATCAGGGCCATCAGAACGAGATATCGCCGCTCCAGATGCGCTCCTCGCTGCGCCGCCATCGGCGTCGTCTCCAGGCACTGGCGAAAAGTGCTCGACTGAGGACATCCGGGAAAAGGAAGGTCAAGACTTCCACATCACGCGATTGCCGGTCCGTGTCGAGAAACGGAGGGCTGTTCCGTCATTTCATTACTTCAGCAGGGCCATGACCGTGACGGCGGCGAGGCAACGAGGCTGGATCGTCGTGAAGCGGTGGGGCGGATAGCAGCCGGGAACGGGCACGGACCAGCGCAGCGCGCCTTCAGGAAGCTTCAAGCTGCGATGTACGGCCGATACCGTGTTGCTGTAGAAAAATCCTACCACGGTAGTGGCATACAGGGCCGAGTGCTCCTACAGCTCAACGGCAGGTGGTTCGTCTGCTCGGACGACAACATGGATGACGACGCTCATATCGTAGTGGTGGACGACGAGGTCGATGTCCGGGAGACGGTGACCGACTATCTCGTGAGTCGCGGCCTGCGTGTCACCGCCCTGGAGAACGCGGCCCAGCTGCGTGAGCTGCTGGGCAAGAGCAAGGTCGACGTGGCGCTGCTCGACCTCCGCATGCCCGGCGAGGATGGGCTGAGCCTGGCACGCCATGTCCGCGAAACCTGCGATGCCGGAATCATCATGGTGACGGCCATCGCGGAGCCTGCCGACCGCGTGCTCGGCCTGGAGCTAGGCGCCGACGATTACGTGGCCAAGCCCTTCGACCTGCGCGAGTTGCTGGCAAGGGTACGTAGCGTGCTGCGCCGGCGCGCCGCGGCCTCGGAGCCGGCGGCCCCGGACACGAAGAGCAAGGAGCGGATCCGCTTCGGCGACTTCGTCATCGACATGGTGGCCCGACGGCTGCGGCGGCTGGACGGAACCGATATCCCGCTCACCGCGATGGAGTTCGACCTGCTCAGCCTGTTCGCGACCAGGCCGGGCCGGGTCCTTTCCCGGGACCAGATCCTCGACCTTGCTCACAACAAGGACGAGGAGCCGCTGGACCGGAGCATCGACATCCGCGTCACCCGGCTGCGCCGCAAGATCGAAGTGGACCCGGCCCGCCCAGCCCACATCAAGACCGTGCGCGGCGTCGGCTATGTCTTCGAGCTGAAGGCATCGCCGGATTGACCGGCGGAAGCTTGGCTGGTCCCGCCAAGATGCCACAATGGGCGCGTTCCAACCCGGAAAGCAGCATGCTCTATCGCGAACCCAGCCTTGCCGAGCGGGAGGCGATCTATCGGCAGGTGACATCGACGGCCGGCGTAGGTGCGTTCACCTGGGACCTGACGGCACAACAATGCCTGTGGTGCTCCGAACAGCTCGCTCAGATCTACGAGGGGACCGTCGAAGATTATCTGCGCGAGATGGGCACGGATCCTCAGATCGTCTCCCACATCCATCCTGACGACGTCGATCGCTACGTGGCGCTGATCCAGAGCGTCATGGAATCGAAGGGCTCCTACCGCATCAGCTATCGCGGGCGGATCAGGAGCGGCCGCTACGTCCATGTGGTCGAGGCTGCGGAAACCTATGTCGATCCGTCGACCGGCCACCTGTTGATGGTGGGCTGCGTGATCGACGAGACCCCGCACAAGCAGATCGAGAGCGTTCTCCGCGAGGCAAACGAGACGCTCGAACGGAAGGTGGCGGAGCGGACTGCCGCTCTCGAGGCGGCGCTGGCAAGGGCGGAGGAAGCCGAGAGCCGCTTCCTCGCGGCTGCCCAGGCCCTGCAGGAAGGGCTGGCCATCTTCAATGTCGAAGATCGCCTGACCTTCTTCAATGATCGGCATGTAGCCCTCCTTCCAGAGCACGCCCGCAGCGCCCTGAAGTTGGGCCGCACATTCCGGGAGATGGTGGAGGAGGTGGAAGCCACCGGGCCCGTGTATCACGCGGACATGGGCGGCGACTTCGTCAGCCGGCGCCTCGCCATGCACGAGGCCGCGTCGGGCGAGGTTCTGGTCCGCTACGCCGACGACCATTGGGTGCTGATCAAGGAAGGACGCATGGCCGATGGCGGCCGCGTGATCCTCACGACCGACGTCACCGAGGACCAGCGGCGCGAACAGCGCCTGCGCCTTTTGGCCACCGCCGTCGAGCAGGCAGGGGATTCGGTGGAGATCTGCGACCAGGACTACCGTCTGATCTACGTCAATCCCGCGTTCAGCCGTCTCACCGGCTGGACCAGCGAGGAAGCGTTGGGCTGCACGCCAGCTTCGCTGCTGCGCTCCGATGCGCACGACCGTGCCTTCTATGAGGATATCGAGCGGACGGTGGAAGCGGGACGGACCTGGAACGGCCGGATCGTCAGCCGCCACCGCGAGGGCCGGCTGATCCACCAGGAAGCGACCATCTCGCCGCTGTTCGATGACACGGGCAGGCTTACGCACTCGCTCGCGATCAAGCGCGACGTCACCCGCGAGGTGGAAACCCGGGCGGCGCTGGCCGAGAGCCAGGCGCGGCTGGCCGCCTTCATGCTGAACGCGCCGGTGGGCATGTACGTGAAGTCGCTGGAAGGCCGCTACCTCATGGCCAACCCGGAGATGGAGCGGGTGTTCGGGATGCCGCTGGCGAACGTGCTGGGCAGGACGGCCGCCGAGGTGTTCGGCCCGCACGAGGCCGAGTTCATCGCGCAGTACGACCAGGAAGTGATCCAGTCCGGCGAGACGTCCTCGAAGGAGGAGTTCCTGCCGGACGTATCCGACTATGCGTGGTCGCTGGTCCTGCGCTTTCCGATCAAGGATCATGCCGGCCGGACAATGGAGATCGCCGGCTTCGACGTCGACATCACCGCCCAGAAGATGGCGCAGGAGCGCATGGCCGCGAGTGAGGCGTTCTTTCGCTCGATCGTCGAGGACCAGAGCGAGTACATCATCCGCCTCGACCCGAATCTGACCATCACCTTCGTCAACGCCGCGTTCGCCCGCAAGCGGGGCGAGGCGCGCGAAGCGATCGTGGCGCGCCGGATGCTGGATCTGATCGCTCCAGCCGACCGCGACGCCTATCGGGCCCGGCTCGCCAGCCTGACGACTGACCAACCGACGGTCAGCACCGAGGTCGTCATCGCCAAGCCCGACGGGAGCACCGCCCACGAGCAGTGGACGGACCGGGTGATCTTCGACGAGACCGGCAACCTGGTCGGCTTTCAGTCGGTGGGCCGAGACGTGACCGCCGAGCGACGCGCCGAGGCTGAACTGCGCCGCAGCGAGCGAGGCTTTCGCGAACTGGTCGAGGCCCACCCGATGCCGCTGGCCGTGATGCGCATGGATACGGGCCAGCCGCTTTTCGCCAGCGCCTCGTTCCTGGGAGCCCTCGGCATCTCGCTCGCTGACATGCGGACGGGCGACATCCGCCGCTTCTACGCGGATCCCGAGGAGCGTGCCCGCATCTATGCGCGCCTGCGGGCCGAGAGGGGGATCGAGGCCATCGAGGTGACCTTGCGCCGCAGCGACGGGACGACCTTCCCGGCGCTGATGCGTTGCCGGGTGACGACGCTGGGCGGGCGCGACGTGGTCCTGTCCAGCTTCGTCGATCTCACCGACCAGAAGCGCCTAGAGGAGGAGATGGAGCGGCAGCGGGACGCCCTCTACCAGTCCGAAAAGCTCACCGCGATGGGCTCGCTGCTGGCCGGTGTCGCCCATGAACTGAACAACCCGCTGTCGGTCGTGATCGGGCAGGCGGAGATGCTGCTCGAGGAGGCGACGGACGGCGTGGTCAAGCGGCGCGCGGAGCGCATCCAGCGCAACGCAGACCGCTGTGCCCGCATCGTTAGGACTTTCCTGGCCATTGCCCGCCAGAAGAGTCGCGACCGCAAGCTCGTCGCGGTGGAGGGCCTGGTCGAGGGTGCCATCGGCTTGGCTGCCTATGGCTTCAAGGCCGATGGCGTCGAGGTGGTCCAGGAGGTCGCGCCCGATCTTCCGGCGGTGCTGGTCGACGAGGACCAGATGCACCAGGTGCTGACCAACATTCTGGTCAACGCCCAGCAGGCGCTGCGTGACCAGGAAGGCCCGAAGCGGCTCGTCATCACGGCGCAGGCGGAAGCTGCCGCGGTCGTGCTGACGATCGAGGACAATGGTCCGGGCGTGCCGGAAGCCAACCGCAGCCGCATCTTCGAGCCGTTCTTCACGACCAAGCCGATAGGGGTGGGAACGGGCCTTGGCCTGGCGCTGTGCCATGCGATCATCACCAGCCATGGCGGAACGATTGCAGTGGAGAATGTGGCGGGCGGCGGTGCTCGGTTCGTCATCCGTTTGCCCGCTGGCGCGCAAGCGGCAGCCGAGGCCCCACCGGCGAGCGAAGGCTGGCCGGACGCTACGCAGGCGGTCGTGCTGATCGTCGATGACGAGCCCGAGATCGTCGAACTTCTGAGCGAGGCGCTGGCCCTGGACGGTCACCGGATCCTGGTAGCGCCGAACGGCCGCGAAGCCCTGGAGGTCCTCAAGCGGCAGCGGGTCGATCTGGTGCTGACCGACCTGCGCCTGCCGGAGATCGACGGCCAGCGGCTGCAGTCGCTGGCAGCCCAGCTTCCCGACCCGCCGCCCTTCCTGTTCATGACCGGCGATACGCTGTCGGCCGGCAAGCACCCGAACGGCGAGCTGCCGTCGCCCCTCATCGAGAAGCCGTTGCGGCCCGCGGATGTGCGCTCCGCGGTAGCCCGGGAGCTGTCCGCCGAAACCGCTTGAGACGTCGCTGGTCGCGCGAACGAACAGGGGTGCAGGAGTTGCCCCCGTCCCAATCGATCCTATTTGTTCTCCATGACCACTGCTTCCGCAACGACACCGCTTCCGCTCCTGCCGGAGGCCGTCGCGCAGCCGATCAAGAAGGCGATCGCCGCAAGGGTCGTCGCTCTGTTCAACGACAGGTCGCGGCAGGAACAGCCCGTCGGACGGCATCCGGACAGCCTGTTCGGTCCGCACTCGGTGGCATGGCGGGTTCATGGCGACATCACCTCCATGATGGTCGGGGGCATTGCCAGCCTGCTGCTGCAGATGCTCCACCCGGCCGTGCTGGCGGGGGTGTGGGATCACTCCAACTTCCGGGCCGATATGCATGGCCGACTGCGGCGGACGGCCAGGTTCATCGCGCTGACCACCTACGGCGAGCGCAGTGAGGCCATGGCGGTGATCGCGCGCATCCGGGGCATTCACGACAGGGTCCAGGGTGTCCTGCCCGACGGCACCGCGTATGCGGCGAACGATCCGGCACTGCTGGCATGGGTGCACGTGACGGAGACGATCAGCTTCCTCGACGCCTGGATCCGCTACAGCGAGCCCGACATGTCGGACGCCGACCAGGATCGCTATTTCGACGAGATGGCGCAGGTGGGCGAGGCACTGGGCGCGCATCCCGTACCACGGAGCCGTTCCGAAGCGCAGGCGCTCATCGAGGCGATGCGGCCGCAACTGCGCTGCGATTCGCGGACCCGCGCCGTGTCGCGCCTGATCCTGACGCGGCCAGCGCATACAACGCTTACAGGCCGGTTCATGACTCTGACGATGGATGCCGCGACCGACCTGCTGCCGGATTGGGCAATCCGGATGCACAGGCTCTATGCGCCGCCCACCAGCCGTCCATTGGTGCGCGCCGGCACGCTGGGCATTGCCCGGACGCTGCGCTGGGCATTCAGCTGAAGGCATCGCCGAAGGCGCGAATGCCATGAAGCGAGGCGACGAGGATCGTGCCGGAGGGAGATCTTAGGCCGGTGTCATGCTGGTCAGAGCGCCGTTCCAGCAGTGTCCGACGAGTAGCTGGAACCCGGCGCGCGTCCCACCATTGAACATGCAGGCGATGGCGAGGGCCGAGATGACGTCCGGGACTTGGGAAGGTGGATGCCTTTGCGGAGCGGTACGTTACCGTTTCACCGGGGAACTGCGGGAACTGCTCTACTGCCATTGTCGCATGTGCCAGCGTGCCGGGGGCACGCCGGTGGTGGCATGGATGACCCTCTCCACGTCCGGGCTGCAATGGACCGGCAGGCCACCCGCCTCCTACCAGTCCAGCGCGTCGGCGCGGCGCTTCTTTTGCGCGGCATGCGGCTCGCCCTTGGCCTTCCAGGCGGACGACGAGCCGGATCAGATTGACCTTACGATCGCGTCTCTGGACGATCCTGCCCGCGCCGCGCCGACCTATCATGCCTGGGTGTCCAGCCGGTTGCCCTGGTTCGAGACGAGCGACGACCTGCCCCGTCACGAGCAAGCCTCTGCGACTTGAGCTTCGTGAACAGGCCGTGGCTTCCCTGCCTGCGCGATCCAGGGTAGTGCGCCGAGGCGATCCCGCATGGAGCCGCCATTGTCCGATCGACGCTACGACGTGCTGGTAGATGCCCGCGGCCTTGCGTGCCCAATGCCCCTGGTGAAGGCACGCCAAGCCCTGATGGTGATGGACCCTGGCGCCACCGTCTGCATCCTCGCCACCGATCCGGCTGCCCCAGGCGACTTCGAAGAGTTCGTCGAGATCAGCGGCCATGCCCTGGAACGGAGCGACCGGGAGAAGGACGTGTTCTTGATCGTCCTGCGGAAGAAGGGTTGAGACCTGCCGCCCACGCAAAGGCGGCAGCCTGCCGCTTTGCGACCAGGGCCGTACGGGCATCCGGGTCCTGCGGGTCATCAGCCGAGAAATAGCCCGCGCCCGGCTGCCGGTCAGCCTCGCGAACGACCAGGCAGGCAAGCTCGGGAAGTCCAGCCTCCTGCCGAGCGCGGTCGATGGCACCCAGGATCCGGCAGAGATTGCCGACGGTGCCGGAGCCCAGCCTGTGGCCGAACATGTCCAGCACCTGGCGGTAGCTGACTGCATGCCGCTCGACCGCAGCCTGGACCAGGATCCGCTCCAGCCGGGCCGGATCGATGGCGATGCGCTCTGCGCGCTGTTCGTTGTCTGGCCAGCTTGGCCAAGCCTGCGGCATGACGGCGGATCCTCAACGATGCGACGGGCCGGTCCTTCTTGGACCAGCCCGCCGACGATCGATAGAGGAACTACGCCTACTTCTTCACGTAGGCATGCGCGTGCGCGACGATGATCTCGGAGTTGACCGGCAGCTTCAGGCTGCCGAGCGTGCTGACCTTGATGTGGATGCCGTTGACCTGCGGATAGCCGCTGGTGGTGGTGGGGATGATCTGCTCGTTGAGGATCACGTAGCCCAGGCCCGGCAAG